>CALLYA010000285.1 GCA_937875495.1 uncultured Verrucomicrobiota bacterium | reverse complement strand
CAGACCGGGACGGTCTGGCTACCAACCCCACTCCCCATCAGCAGGCTCAACGTCCTCAATCACACCGCCACACCCCACCCACATCGGACCTCCGACCTCGTCCGGGGCCTCCAGGCCCCGGACAGCAGCACGCGAAGCCGTGCTGCGGACCTCCGACCTCGCCTAATGCCCTCCAGGGGCATTAGGCTTCCGGCCGGGGTCCCCCCCGGCCGGAACCGAGCCGAAACCGCCCCATCGAGACATAGAGCGTCGGCACGAAGACCAGGGTCAGCATGGTGGCGAAGGCGAGGCCGAAGATGACCGAGATCGCGAGGTTCTCCCACCACTGACTCGACTCGCTCTTCAGCGCCCATTTCATGTGGCGGAAGTCGAAGCTGATACCGGTGGCCATGGGGACCAGGCCGAGAATGGTCGTGACGGCGGTCAGGAGGACCGGGCGCAGCCGGGTCACGCCCGCCTCGTGTGCGGCCTCGACCAGGCCCAGCCCGCGGGCCTCCAGCTGGCGAGTGTAGTCCAACAGCACAATCCCGTTGTTCACCACCACCCCGGCCAGGCTGATCACGCCGATACCGGTCATGATCACGATGAAGGGCATGTGATTGACCAGCAGACCGATGAAGACGCCGATGGTCGACATGGTCACGGTGAACATGATGATCACCGGCACGGTGAGCGTGTTGAACTGTGCGACCAGGATCAGGACGATGGCGAGCAGGGCGTAGAGGAACGCGCGGCTCAGGAAGGCGACCGCCTTGTCCTGCTCCTCCTTCTCCCCGGCATAGCGCAGCTCGTACCCGGCCGGTAGTTCCAAACCGGCGAGCCGTTGCTCGACGTCCGCCAAGACCATCTCCGGCAGGCGCCCCTCGCTGTCGCCGGTGAGGGTGACCACCCGCTTCTCGTCGATCCGGGTGATGTTGCCGAAGCCACCCTTGTAGGAGAACTCACCGAGCGAGCTGAGCGGTACCGCTGCGCCGAAGTTGTTCGGGACGTGCAGCCGCATCAAATCCTCCAGCGAGGATCGTTGCGGCTCCGGCAGGCGGACCGTGATGTCGTACTCGTCGTTGAATTGACGATAGGAGCCGACCTTCATTCCGAAGATCGCTGTCTTGAGGAAGTTCCCGATGACCGCGGTGTTGACGCCCAGCTGCACCGCCCGCTGGCGGTCCGGGTCGAACACGATCTCGGGGCGCGTCGCCTCCAGGTCGCTGCGCAGGTTGACCAGTCCGGGGACATCGAGGATCAGGTTCTTGGCGCGCGTGCTCAGCTCCTCCAGCACCCGAAACTCCTGGCCGACCAAGCGAACCGTGACCGCCGCGCCGGTGGGTGGGCCCATCTCCTCCTGGCCCACCTTGATCTCCGCACCCGCGATGTCAGCGAGCGCAACGCGGATGTCCTTCATGACCTCCGTCGAGGGTCGGTTACGTTCCAGGAAATCGAGGAATTTAATCGTGATGTTCGCCACATGCGGACCTGTCGCCTCGCCGCCGAATCCGACGGCCGAGCCGCTCTCGCTGCCGACATTGGTGATCACGTGTTCGATGTCGCCACGAAACTGTTCCACCCGCTCCTCGACCAGCGCGGCCAGCCGGTTGGTCTCGTCGATGTGCGTGCCTTGCGGGCAGCGGATGTTGATCCGCGCCCGGATCGGGTCGAGGTCAGGGAAGAAATCGACCCCTTCCCCGCGCTTGCCGTAGACGATGACAAATGCCAGCAGCAGGAGGACCGTCAGGCTGATCGTCACCACGCGATGGTGCAGGGCTTGATTCAGGAGCCAGCGATAGGCGCGGATCGTTCTGCTGGTGTGCGGATGGTCTGAAGCTGACTTGGTACCGGCGCTCGCTGCCATCGCGGCGATCGTCGGATTGATCACCAGTGCGACGAAGAGGGAACTGCTGAGGACGATGATGACGGTGATCGGCAGGTATTTCATGAAATCGCCGACGATCCCCGGCCAGAACAGCATCGGCGCGAAGGCGGCGATGGTCGTTGCGGTCGATGCGATCACCGGCCAGGCGACCTCCGCTGTGCCCAGTTGTGCCGCCTCGATCCGTGAATACCCCATTTCGATGTGCCGATGGATGTTCTCCACGATCACGATCGCGTTGTCGACCAGCATCCCGAGCGACAGGATCAGGCTGAACAGGACGATCATGTTGAGCGTGTAGCCCAGCAACTGAATCATCGAGAAGCTGATCAGCATGCTCATCGGGATCGCCAACGCCACCACCAGGCTCGAGCGCAGGCCCATGAAGAGCATCAGGACCACTACCACCAGCACGAGCCCGGAGATGATGTTGTTCTCCAGGTCGGCGAGCATGTTTCGGATGTCTTTCGACTCGTCCATGGTGATCGCGAACTCGACCCCGTCCGGCGCCTGTTCCCGTGCCACGGATAGGATGTGCCTGACCGTCTCCGCGATCGGGATGATGTCCGCCCCGATCCGCTTCTGGATGTTCAGCGATATACTGTCCTTGCCGTTGATGCGCGCGTAGCTGGTGCGATCCTTGAACGTGTCGCGGACCGTTGCGATGTCGGTCAGGTAGATCGGCTGCCCATTGCGGTCGGCGACCTGAAGGGTCTCGACCTCTTCCGGCTCGGTGAACTCAGCCGGAAGGCGGATGTTGAACCGGGTGCCCTCGGTCTCCAGGCCGCCCGCCGAGACGTTCACGTTCTCGCTCGGCACCAACCCGAGGATCTCGGGGATGGTCAGGCCATACGCAGCGAGGCGGTCCTGATCGACCTCGATGCGAATCTCGCGCTCAAGCGCGCCGAGGACGTCGACGTTCAATACGCCGGGCACCCCTTCAATCGCGTCCTCCAGCTGGTCGGCGATCAGCTTGAGGCGCACAGGCGAGATGTCGCCGGAGATGTTGACGATGACGATCGGGAACTCGGAGATGTTGATGTCCCGTACGATCGGTTCCTCCGCATCCAAGGGGAGGTCCGCCTTCGCGATCTCAACCCGGTCACGCACCCGCTGTAGGGCGTCCTCAATCCGCACGTCCGGGGTGAACTCGATCGTGATCATCGACATGCCCTCGGCACTGATCGAGGTGATCTCCTCGAGGTCATCCAGTCCGCTCAGCTCCTTCTCGATCTCCTTGGTGACCGTGTTCTCGATGTCCTCAGGCGAGGCGCCTTCATAGGTGGTCGTCACCAGGATGTACGGGATGTCCACGTCCGGTGAGGACTCGCGTGGGAGCGTGAGGTAGCTCTCCATGCCGACGACGATGATCAACAGCATCAGGACCAACACAGTGGTCCTGTTTTTAACGGCGACGTTGGTCAGCAGCACTGCGGTACCTCACTCGGGTCTGGATGCGGACAGGTCGGCGGGTTGGTAGGGGGCGGTCAGCGGGGAGCGCGATTCGGTCACGCTCACGCTCTGGCCGGGACCGACAAAGCGATGCCCGTTGACGATCAGGCGGTCACCGGGGGCGAGCCCGGACAGGACCTGAACATGCCGGCCACGCATCAGGCCGAGGGTGACCTCCCGGCGTTCAGCCTGGTTCTGAGCGTTCACGACGTAGACCACGCGGCCTTCCTCCAAGGGGATGACCGCGGCGAGCGGGATCATGATGGCGTCTTGCAGCACGCGACGGGTAAGGTGGACCGATACGATCTGGCCGCTGCGAAAGGTGCCGGCTTGATTCGCCACGGACACCTCGACCGGTGTGGTGCGTGAGGCCGGATCGGCCAGCTCACCGATGAAGGTGATCGTCCCGTCGACCAGCACATCGGCACCGAGCGGATCGACCTGAACCGGGACGCCGTCGCCCAGGCTCAGGTAGCGGATGTCCTTCTCCGGCACCTGCACCCTGACCTTCGCGGTTTCGATATCGACGATCTGGGCCACAGGATCGCCCGGCTGGACGTATTGCCCGATCTCCTGCGGCAGGTCGTTGAGCGTCCCGCTGATCGGCGCCTTGATCGTGGCCCGATCGAGATGCTCACGCGCCGTGTTCCGGTGCGCGCGTGCAACGGCCAGGTTGGTGCGTGCGCGGTCCAACTCGGTCTGGGTGGAGACACCCTTTTCGAACAACTCCTGCATGCGGAGAAAGTCCTGCTCCTCGAACTCCAGCTCGGCCTGGGTCCGGTCCACTGCCGCCTTCAACAGCGCCTTGTCGATCTCCAGGATCACCGCGCCCGCCTCGACCGGCTTGCCCTCTTCGATACCGGGACCGTAGGCGCCGATCTGACCCGATACCTCGGCGGCCACGTTGACGATCCGGTTAGGTTCGACAACCGCGTGCAGCCGAAGCCGATCCGGCAATGCCGGCAGCGGTTCGACCGTGAGGACCTCGACATTGACCGGAGGCGGATCACTCGGCGGTAGTGTCTCCTGCCGTGCCGGAAGTACTTTGGCCAACAGAACGACAGTGAGGATTCCGGCGAGGATGATTGTGCCGGGCATCAACATGCGCAAGCCGCGTTTCATACCGATTTCACTCCATCGTTCATCACGCTGAGAAACTGCGGAAAGAGGTGGGGGGATGAGCCAATTGTCTCCACAATCGAAAGCTTGCCGCCCGGAATCAAATGCCCCGCCCCTGTTTTCAGACCTCCATGCCTTTAATAAAGAAGGCCGCCAATCCAGAGTTCCCCGAAAAACGGATTCGGACCAGGGCAAAAAACTCAACCCACCCAGTGGCCACGTCGCAAACGCCACCGCGTCCTCTGCGCCCTCTGCGGGAGGCTCCCCGGATCCGGATGGGGAGGTTAGGCAGGGAAAGCAGCTCAGCTACCCTTTCTATTGGACGCCCCCTCTCAATGAATTCCCAATGACAATATGACTAGATCGATCTCTGTGTAAACGGGACAGTTCAGAGCAAGCCAATGGGAATGTGCCGTAGTGCAATTCAACTTCAATAAGGAGTTGTCCTCATTCCCAATCATCCTTTCCTGCAAATTGGTGATCGACCTGAGGACCCCTTAGATGTTCGTGTCTTTGGTGTCCTCCTTAGAGGAAACAGAACCGGCCATCTGCCGGATGGCTTGCAAAAACGGCCTGTGACCTTAGAATTTGTGCAGACTCCAATCGCTTCAACCTCGAAAGAGGGCTTCTCCATGGCCACTGGCAACGTGTGCACAACCCCGGATCCCCAGCCATTTGTTTTCCCCCCGAACCTTTTTGAACAGGGACCGCAGGCGAGTGGGGCTGTCTTCTGGTCTTGCCTGCGTGCGCGTCCCCGCTGGGAGAAGAAACTCGCCGCCTGGCTGCGGGTGTATGGGTTCTGCCACTTCCTGCCGACCTACCGCAAGGAGTCGATCAGCCACCGAAAGCGCCGCGTGACCGACATGCCGTTGCTGCCGGGATACGTCTTCGTGGTGGGCGACCACAAGAAGGAATCCTTCAAGGAGATCCAGTCGGTTGCCTACATCATCAAGCCGAACTGTGATGAAGAGGTGCGGGATCTCGACCTGGAGCTGAACAGCCTCTGGAAGGCGGTCAATAGCGGTGAAACCGTGCGTCTCCGCCAGCACTACCACCCGGGGCAGAGGATCGTCGTCCGAAACGGCCCCCTGGAGGGCACCATCGGCGTCTTCCTCAAAGAGGGAAGCCACGGCAAGCTCATCATCTGGATGGACCTCCTCGGCATCGGTGCTGAAGTCGAGCTCTCCCAAGCCTACGAAATCGAGGCATTGTAACGCGACACGCCTCGGCGTGCTGCGGCCCCCCGGGGATGTGCCCCCCCCTCTGCGCCTCTGCGCCTCTGCGCGAGACCTCCGACCATCAGCAGGCCCAACGTCCGCTAGTACGTCGACATAACCCACTCACACAGGCCGTGGAATAGCTAAGTAGCCAGACCATCTTGGTCTGGTGTTCTGCAGGCAAAGCAAGCTCAACCATTCCGCACGGCTCAACCACCACGCCGCCGCGCGAGCCATCTGGGCATCCCCCATTTCAACCAGACGGTAGGCAGAGCCCGTCCGACAACCTCATTGGGCCACAACTCAAGGTCCTCGGTTCCGGATGGGGAGGACTCGCGCAGAGGCGCAGAGGGGTTTGGGGCATGCAGGTTAATCGGAGCAGTGCTTTGGTCTGCTGAAACGGGATCTCTAGAAAATCCCCCCAAAAGGCAGGGGGCAGAGCATGGAACTTACCCAGCCCCATTGGCCGGTCGAAAACGCCACCGCGCCCTCTGCGGGAGACCTCCGGTTCCGGATGGGGAGGTCAGTTTGGGAAATCGGCTGCATTCCAACTTCCGCGCGAGCCGTCTGCCCCATCCGCAGATCTCCGGTTTCTGCACATACCCCGTTTCAACCAGACCAAGATGGTCTGGCTACTTTCCGACCTCCGGGCCACCGCCCGGAAGTGATTGACTTGCGTGAATCCGGTCTGATAATACCCCAAATATTGGTTTTTCGCTGAGATGCATTTCAACAACGCGGTGTGTGCGAGCGCACCGTACAAGGGAGTTAAAAGGTATGGCCACCCAAATGCCGATGGGCACGCGCGTCAAGCTAAGCGCGATGATGTTTTTGCAGTTCATGATGTTGCCGGTCTGGTTCATCCCCATGTTCGCCTATGTGACGAAGATGTCGCCGGAAGGCAGCCCATGGCCGTTTCTGTGCGGCCTGATCATGGCCTTCGGGACGATCACCTCACCGTTGTTCGGGATGTTCGGCGACCGGGTCATGAACAGCGAGAAGGTCTTGATGCTGTGTAACTTCATGGCCGCGATCCTGCTGGGCGTGGCCTACACGGTCACCAATCCGATGATCCTCTTCATCGTGCTCACCCTCGTCATGCTCTTCTACATGCCGACCTGGTCCATCACCGCGACCATCGCGATGGCGAACAGCACGACCGAGGCATTCCCGCAGATCCGCGTGTTCGGATCCCTCGGTTGGGTGGCCGCAGCGATCTTCAGTATCGTCGGCACGAAGGTCTTCGGCATTGCCAACTTCGACAGCACTCCCTACATCTTCCTCGGCGGCGCGATCGCCGCTGTCGCAGGCGGTATCCTCGCCTTCTTCCTGCCGGCCACCCCGCCACCGGCCAAGGGGCAGCCGATGTCGATCGTCGATACGCTCGGCCTGCGCGCACTGGTGCTCTTCAAGCGGTATGACTTTGCCGTCTTCGCAACCCTGATCCTTTTGGCAATGATCCCGTTCCAGTGGTACAACGTTTACTGCGGTCAGTACCTGACTGAGAAGGGCTTCCAATACCTGACCGTGACGATGAACCTTGGCCAGGTGTTCGAGCTGATCTTCATGCTGATGATCCCGGTGATCCTGAAGAAGGCCGGGTACAAGTGGGGCATGGTCATCGGTATCGGCGCGTTGGTTGTCCGCTACGTCGCCTTCTATCTGGGCGCCTCGCAGGGCTTGGTCGCCGGCGATTTCGGCGGTATCCTGGTCCATGGCCTGATCTTCGGTCTGTTGATCGTCGGTAGCCAGATGTACGTCGACGCCGCTGCCCCGGAGGAACTCCGTGGCCAGGCGCAGGGGCTGATCGGACTGATCATGTTCGGTCTCGGTACGCTCCTCTCGAACTTCGTGTTCGACATCATCCTGAAGAAGAACTTGATCTCGGAGGCCGCCGGTGAGACCACGCTCCATGATTGGACGCAGCCCTACCTGATCGCCCTCGGGATCTCCATCGTCCTGATGATCGCCATGGCGGTCCTCTTCAAGCCTGCCGCAAAGGTTGAAAAGAACGAGGCTGCGGCAGCTGCATAAGCTGGTTTCACAACATAGCTGGGCGGGGGGGCGACAGGTTTACCCGCCTGGAAAGTTCAAGGTTTCGGATCAGGCGGGTAGCCACGGCTGCCCGCCTGATCCATTTTTGGCTCCATCGACAGATCGGGAGGAACTTTCGCGCCGATAGGTAAGTGGTTGATAATCAAGCAAATCATAGGTGGCTGAATACGGACGTTTTACCCTTGTCGGACCTTGGGCTGACAAGGTTTTAACGTTGACGCTGAGCAAATTCGTAGCATGGTGTAGTGGTAAGAGGCTAGGAAGACATCGCGACTAGTCCTATTCAAGGGCGGAGGCCACCAAGAGACGCCCGAGAAACGACTCCGTATCTCTTGATCAGCTTATTGATACCGCGGCATACCTTTGGGGGCGTGCGACAATGCGGCATCAGTTACCTCCGGTGTGCCCAGAAGCTGCCGAAATAACCAATTTTTCGTCAATTAATAATTCGCGCCGGATCTGAATAACTTGCGTAACTGCAAGGGAATGGCTGGAATAAAGCCGTTCGCACCTCCCCCCTATCAATCGAACTGCTATCAATCAATGAACCCAATTCCATTGTTCCTTCGGTACAGACGGCTTTTCATTATCCTGCTTCACGCACTCCTGGCGATGTTGGTTTACGCCCTCGCCTTCGCGTTGAGGTTCGATGGAGTCATTCCGGAGCAGTTTTTCCCCTTGTTCCTGAAGACCTTGCCCGGCGCCGTGATCTTGAAGGTCGTCATTATGGACGTCTTCAAGTTGCATCGTGGCCTTTGGCGGTACGTCTCGCTCGATGACCTCGTTCGCTTGGTCAAGGCCGTTACGGTCAGTACGGTCTGCTTTGTCCTCTTCAATTACTTCATTCTGCACCTGAACGAGTTCCCGCGATCCATCTACCTGATCGACTGGATGTTAGCCGTCATGGTCTTCGCCGGGAAGCGGGTCATTATCCGAATCCTCCGCGAGCTCTCCCACGAGGCGGATGCGGATCCGGAAGAGAAACCGATCCTCATCGCCGGTGCGGGCGATACCGGTGAAATGGCGCTGCGGGAGATGACCGCGAAATCCCCCCTCGGCCGAAGCATCGTCGGCTTCGTCGATGACGACCCGACCAAGCGCGACACATCGGTCCGCGGCATTCGTGTACTCGGCCCCCTGTCAGCTACCCCGCGCCTGATCGATTCTGAGGGGATCGGCACCGTCCTGGTCGCGATGCCGAGTGCACCCAAGCGGGCCGTGCGTGAACTGGTCCAGTCCTGCTCCTCGCTGAACGTGAAGTTCAAAATCCTCCCGGCCTTTCGCGACCTCGTAACCGGGAGCTACCAGTACCAGTCGATCCGTGATATCGAGCTGGAGGACCTGCTCGGGCGCGAGCCGATCGCCCTCAATCGCGAGAACGTCGTGAGCGACCTTCATGATCGCGTGGTCTTGGTGACCGGTGCCGGCGGCTCGATTGGCTCTGAGCTCGCGCTTCAGGCCGCACAGGCCGGCCCCAGGCTGCTGGTGATTCTGGACAACGCGGAGAGCCCCCTGTTCGATGTCGACCGCCGGTTGCGGGAGCAGTTCCCCAAGCTGCATATCGTCCCCGCGATCGCCGATGTGCGTGAGCGCAAGGCGATCATGGACCTGTTTGATACCTATCGCCCAGCACGTGTCTTTCATGCTGCCGCTTACAAGCATGTCCCCTTGATGGAAGCCCATCCGATCGAGGCGGTCTGGAACAACGTCATCGGGACGAAGAACGTGATCGATGCGGCCGGTCGCTTTGGCGTCGAGAAATTCCTGCTGATCTCGACCGACAAAGCGGTCTATCCGAAGAACATCATGGGTGCCTCAAAGCGCGCTGCCGAAATCCTGGTCTCGCAAGCCAACGGCAACGGTACCCGGTATGTCGCCGTTCGATTCGGGAATGTGCTCGGCAGTAATGGGAGTGTAGTGCCGATCTTCCAGGACCAGATCAAGCATGGCGGACCGATTAAAGTGACGCACCCGGAGGTCACCCGCTTTTTCATGACAATCCCCGAAGCGGTCGAGCTGGTGCTTCAATCGCTCACGATTGGAGAAGGCGGGGAGGTCTTTGTCCTGGACATGGGCGAGCCGGTTCGAATCGTGGATCTTGCGAAGAATATGATTCGACTCTCGGGGCTTGTGGAAGGCGATGACATCCAAATCGAATACACCGGCCTCCGGCCCGGAGAAAAGATGCACGAGATTCTGAACGACCAGCAGGAGCATCTGCTCCCGACCGCTATCCCCAAGGTCAACGTCCTCAGGGCGGATGCACTCCCGCGCGTCGAGAACCTGGATGAAATCCTCAGTGACATGCACGTGGCGATCAAAAACCGCGACGACCAGCAGGCCAGGGCGCTCCTCTGGAAAATGGTCAACCCAACCAACGGCTGCCCGTTTCTTGAGCCGGATGAAGGCATAACCATCATCTCCGAGACCTTAGGCATCAACGGCGAGGGCGTGTAGTGAAAAGTGTAGGCGGCACATAGCCGCATTTCCCCAATACTCCACTCTTACCATCTCACCTCAAACTCTTCTATCTTCGCGCTCTCCCCCCCCAAACTTCCCACCAGCCCTTTCCAAGGAATTCCACCAACCATGACCCACTCCGCACTATCCCTCCCAGTCCTCACCGTCACCTTAGTTCTCACCATCGCCCTCACCGGCTGCAAGCAGGCCGCGGAAAAAGCCGCCGAGAAAGCCCTTGAAAAGGCGATCGAGGCCGATTCCGGCGAGAAGGTCGATATCGACCTGAGCGGCGGCAACATGGTCGTGAAGGACCTTCAGACCGGCCAGACCATGACGATGAACGTCAATGACACCAAGGACGGCCAGGCCTTCACAATCACAGGCGCCGAAGGTGAGCTCGAGTTTAACGTTACCGAGGCCGATGAACTTCCGGCCGACTGGCCGGCCGCCTTCCCTGAGTACCCAGGCAGCACCATCGAATCCGTGCAATCCATCAACATGCAGGAGATCCAGCAACAGATGGTGACCCTGCACACAGCCGACACCATCAAGCAGGTCTTGGATTTTTATGCCGACGCGGCACAAAAGGCCGGCTACACCCAGGAGATGCGGTTTGTCTCCGATGACGGCGGTCAGGTCGGGTTTGTAAAGGGTGTGCACCGCTTGATCGCCATTGCTGCTGCGGAAGAGGACATGACGGCCGTGACCCTGCAGAGTATCACCTCATCCGAGGCTGACTCAGATACCTTAGACGACGAGCCAATCCAGGACCCTGCCACTGATGGTGCCGAAGACGACACCGAATCCGATTCAGAGGCGGGACTGAACAGCCCAGGCACGCCCGATATCACATTCGCAGAAGGCAGCCTGCCGGAGGATTTCCCCTCTGAACTCATCCCATCCTACGAAGCAGCCACAATCCAACAGGCCGCCTATTCCACAACCGAGGGGATGCTGATGCAGACCGCCACCGCCGAGCCGACCGCAATCCTCGATTTCTACAAATCCCATTTCGAATCCCTCGGCTATAGGCAGTCCGGCACCATCGAGATGGACGGCATCCTCATGCATCAATACGAAAACAACGGAAAAAACATCACCGTCTCCATCCAGCCAGGCGAAGAGACCAATCAAATCACAATCGGCTGGGGCGAGTAAACGGCTGGGACCGCCGACGTCCCAATACTTCTCAGCGCCCTCTGCGTTCTCTGCGGGAGTCCTCCCTCCCCATCCGGCCCAGCAGACCTTTCATTGCAGCCCAAACAATGAATTTCCATCGGAAAATCCGCAGCTGGCTCAACCCACGCTCCTATGTCAGCCAAAAGGAATCGAGATTCAGGCGTGAACTCCGCGGGCGCATCGTCTCAGGCGCGCCCAACGTGAGAATCGGTCGCGGCTGCGTCATCGACCACGCCGTCGAAATCGGTTCTGGCTCAACCATCGAAGACCAGGTCCGCCTGATCGGCAACGTGAAGCTGGGCAAAGACGTCTACATCAACTGCTTTGTCATGATCTCCGGCGACGTGACAATTGCTGACGGCGTCCTCATCTCCCAATTCGTCACGATGTGGGGCCGCGCACACCGCTTCATGAACCGTGACCTCCCCATCTGGGCACAGCACGGAACTCCAGGAATCGATGACAACGGCTACGACACCCAACCAATCGAAATCGGTAAAGGCGCATGGGTCGGTCCCCAAGTCACCATCTTCCGTGGCATCAAAATAGGGGAGGGCGCCGTTATCGGCGCAGGCTCAATCGTCACCCACGATGTCCCCCCATACGCCGTCGTCTACGGAGCCCCAGCCAAAGTAATCAAATACCGCGAATCAAAAACCAAAACCAAGTAACCAAACAACAAAAAACTACTCCGTGCCTCGGAGTCTCCGCCTCTCCCCGTCTCCGAGTCTCCGATTCACCGCGTCCCCGCGTCATCGCGTTACGCGTCCCTGCACCAGTGCACCCAGAACTTAAGGAAAAAACATGACAGAATCATCCACATCCAATTCCGTAAGCCCTTCCGGCGAATCCTTCCCACTCCCTTCCCGCGCCGATTACGACACCGAATTCCAGCGCGTTCAAAACCTGGCCGAAGCAGCACGGGCTGAGGGCAAGGAAATCGTCGTCGTCATGGGTGTTGGTTTTGTGGGTGCTGTCATGGCAGCGATCGTGGCGGACACGGTCGATAAGGCAACCGGCCGGCCGAACAAATTCGTGATCGGCTGTCAGCGCCCGAGTCCCCGTAGCTATTGGAAGATCCCGCTCCTGAACCGGGGTGAGGCCCCGGTCAAGGCAGAGGATCCCGAAGTCGCACCAATGATCGAGCGCTGCGTCATACAGAAGAAGACCCTGACCGCAACCTTCAACAGCGATGTCCTCAGCCTAGCCGACTGTGTAGTGGTGGACGTTCAGTGCGATTACATCAAAAAGGACCTGGGCAACCTCCAGACCGGCTCCACCGATATGGCCGCATTGGAAGCAACCATGCGGACGATCGGCGATAAGATCCAACCCGATTGTCTGGTACTCATCGAAACCACGGTAGCCCCGGGGACCACAGAGTTTGTGGCCTACCCGATCCTGATGAAGGCATTCAAGAAGCGCGGCATCGATTCCGAACCGCTTCTGGCGCACAGCTACGAGCGTGTGATGCCGGGCAGGAATTATGTAGCCTCAATCCGCGACTTCTGGCGCGTCTGCTCTGGATGCACCCCTGAAGCACGGGCACGCGTCGAGAAGTTCCTGCACGAGGTCCTGAACACGGATGAGTTCCCGCTCACGGTGATGGATCGTCCGATCGAGTCGGAGACCGCAAAGATCGTTGAGAACTCCTACCGCGCCACTACCCTGGCCTTTCTTGACGAATGGAGCATCTTCGCCGAGCGCAATGGCGTGGACCTCATCAAGGTAATCAACGCGATCAAGATGAGGCCGACCCATTCCAACATGGTATTCCCCGGGCCCGGCATCGGCGGCTATTGCCTCCCCAAGGACGGTGGTCTCGGCCGCTGGGCATACAAGCACATCCACGGCTTTAACGACGACATCTTCAAGATCACCACAGCCGCGATCAACATCAATGACACACGCGGACTTCATGTAGCGGAGCTTACCCGCGACGCACTAAGAAATCAGGGTAAGCCGATCTATGCCGCCCCAATCCTCCTCTGCGGGGCCAGCTATCGCGAAGACGTCGGTGACACCCGTTACAGCGGCTCAGAACTTGTCGTGCGAAAGCTGACCGAAATGGGCGCCGAGATGCGAGTCCACGACCCCTACGTCGACCACTGGTATGAGTTAGAAGCCCAGGACACCTACCCGGCCCCCGGTCAATCCTGGGCAAGGTTCTTCCGCAACCAGGACGACCTGGTCAACATTCGCGTCTCCAAAGATCTTCAATCCTCTCTTATAGGCGTCGCCGCTCTCATCCTAGCAGTTCGTCACGAACCGTACATGACCCTGGACCCCGACCAAGTAGTTAAAGATGCCGGCGGCCCCATTGCAGTAATCGACTGCTTCGGAATCCTGGACGACAACAAAATCCGCCGCTACTTCGAACTAGGTTGCGAAGTCAAAGCCCTAGGCCGAGGCCACGTCAACAGAATCAAAGATTCCGTTCGATCCAAGAAAAGCAATTAATTGGCAAACGCGAGAAATTAAAGGATCATAATGCGAGTACTTGTCACAGGCGTAGCGGGCTTCATTGCAGCTAGAACAACTGAGCTATTGCTCCAATCTGGCCATGAGGTAGTGGGCGTTGACAACCTAAATAACTACTATGACATCAGACTGAAACTATATCGCCTTCAATCAATTTTGAAACTGTCTGGTGCAGATCAAGATATCCTAGACCAAGTGAGTCCAGAAAGAGAATTCATTGATTCGTTTTATGAACCATCAAAAATAAAATCAGATAATTTCGAGTTCAACCTTTTGGATATAGAGAGCAAAAAGTCAGTTCGAGAACTTTTTGAAAAATACCAATTCGATGCCGTTCTCAACCTGGCAGCCAGGGCAGGTGTCAGGTACAGCATGATCGATCCAGATGTGTACATGAGGACCAATGCAATGGGCACATTGAACCTCATGGATGCAATGCGGGACACAGGCTGCAAAAAAATGGTTTTGGCAAGCACCTCCTCATTATACGCAGGGCAGCCAATGCCATTCTCCGAGGATTTACCGGTCAACACCCCAATCAGCCCATACGCTGCCAGTAAAAAGGCAGCAGAGATGTTGGCCTACAGCTACCATCACCTTTACAATCTTGATATATCTGTCGTACGATATTTTACAGTGTTCGGACCCGCCGGACGACCTGATATGTCAATCTTCAGGTTCATCAAATGGATTGATGAAGGACAGCCAATCGAGCTTTTCGGGGATGGCTCCCAAAGCCGCGACTTTACCTATGTCGACGATATAGCTAAAGGCACAATTGAAGCAATGAAACCTTTGGGGTATGAAGTCATAAATCTGGGCGGGGGCAATAATCCAATCTCCTTGAACAAAATAATTGAATTTATCGAAAATTCTCTGAATAAAACGGCCAAGATCAATCATCGTCCATTTCACATCGCAGACATAAAAGAAACATGGGCCGATATCGATAAGGCAAAAGCAATCCTCAAATGGAGTCCGTCTGAGCGAATTTTTGAGGGTGTCCAAAAATCAATCAATTGGTTTGAAGACAATAGATGTTGGGCTTCCAAAGTTGTCCTGGGTTAATTTATAATCTATCGAATAATTATGACCATCATCGAATTTTAGAAACTGACATTAGTAATTAATTGTCTGGAATGTTTAAGGCTCAAGCTCTGCAGAAAAACATCTATGCAGGAACTGTTCAGAGACCTCT
Source organism: uncultured Verrucomicrobiota bacterium (assembly GCA_937875495.1). Classification (GTDB taxonomy): domain Bacteria; phylum Verrucomicrobiota; class CALLYA01; order CALLYA01; family CALLYA01; genus CALLYA01. Next base: position 1,762 of record CALLYA010000285.1, on the reverse strand, counting down.
GGGTCCGGTCAATCTGTCTAGTTTTGCTTTCTTTGTCCAGTGGCTAGGGCTTTTCAACTGATACAGAGAAGTGTACAAGCGCAATCTCCGACGAATTAATGAAGATCCATATTATTTCAGGAAAGTTGAAAAGTGGCAGCCGTATTTGTAAAACCCCAATTAAGTCGTCGAATTAAAATTCGATAAACATTAGAAAAGCTATAAAGTTAAACCATGACAAAAACAGGTTCTAAGTTTATTAAGAAAGTGCAAAGTAGGGAAGGGAGGACGATTTGTAGAAACTTTGGATACTTAACGATTCTTCAAATTGCGGGGTATATTTTCCCCATTATCACCGTACCATACCTTGCAAGAGTCATAGGGGCTGAAGGATTTGGTCGAATTGCTTTCGCTGCTGCTGTTATCGTCTGGTTTCAAACCATCTCAGACTGGGGGTTTAACTATACGGCAACACGAGATGTTGCAATCAATAAAAGTGATAAAGAAAAAATTTCTAGAATTTTTTCTGAGGTAATTTGTGCAAAGTTTTTACTCGCTGGTCTTTCATTTATTTTTTTGCTAGTTCTAGTATTTATACTCCCGGAGTTTCGAAAAAATTGGCAGTTAATACTTTTGACATTCTTGCAAATTCCAGGACATATTTTATTTCCCGACTGGTTTTTCCAGGCCGTTGAGAGAATGGGTTATATAACTGTCATGAATCTTTTTTCAAAAACATTATTTACCCTGGGGGTTTTTCTTTTCGTAAAAGAAAAAGGCGACTATGTCCTCTATCCATTGTTAATGTCGATGGGTTATATTGCAGCTGGAATATTTGGAATGTATTTCATATTAAATCGGTGGAAAATTAAATTTGAAATACCAGATCTGGTTGTGATTTTATCCGCGATAAAAGGAAGTACAGACGTCTTTATTAACAATTTAATGCCGAACCTTTATAATAGTTTTTCTGTTCTGTTATTGGGGTTTTATTGGGGTGGTGTTCAGAATGGAATCTTCGATGCTGGAAGTAAATTTGTAAATCTTGGGCTACAAATAAATTTATTGTTCTCTAGGGCATTTTTCCCGTTCCTTTCCAGGAGAATTGATAAGCACAAATTGTATGTTTTGATCTCCTTGGTTTCTTCTGGATTTGTCGCCATTCTGCTTTTCGCATTAGCACCAATAATGGTTAATTTAATGTATACTAAGGAATTTGATGGTGCAGTTACAGTTCAAAGAGTTTTGTCAATTTCATTAATCTTTGCTTTTCTAATCAATGCTTACGGAACAAACTTCTTGATTTTGAATGGAAATGAGAAAGGGCTTAGAAAGATTACGATGTTATGCTCATTTATTGGATTGGGTCTATCGTTCCCCTTAGTTTACTTCTGGGGTTATATTGGTGCTGCAGTAAATGTTGCCTTGATTCGTGGTTTAATGGGTATTGGAATAACTTGGAAGGCCATATCGGTAAAAAACCAATCCTCAATGTTTCCCAAAGTAAAACCCCCGAATGTTTTTGCATGTTGAGCCTTGCCAATAATTGGTTATTTGATACTCATGCGGCCGCCCCGTTAGGAAAAATTTCCCTGCTCGTTTGAGGTCGTTTGAGCGTGTCCTTTCTGCAAGCGTGCGTGTCTAATAAGCCTGTGTCTTACCTTGGTTGCCAACGGTAGGAGGCGACCAATGGTAAATGGGAAAGTGGACCCGGCTATAGAGCTGGAACAGGTGCGGCTTGCGTTTGATCGCTGGCGCAGGCAGCGAGGTGGCAAAGGCCGGA
>CALLYA010000284.1 GCA_937875495.1 uncultured Verrucomicrobiota bacterium | reverse complement strand
GCCTCCCGGCAATGGTTGCCGACCCCGAGCTTGCTTCGCCATTGACCTATTCGGATATCCTCGAGCTCGGCCCAGAAACGTACACGTACACAGCGAAGCGGTACACGTACACGTACACGATGATGCGGCGAGTACGAGTAGGAAGGGTTGCCGATCCGTCAGACCATTGTCGAAATCGAAATCGAAATCGAAATCGCGATCGATTCCTGCCCTGGTTGGCATCTTGCCCTCATGGACTGCTCAAACTTCGCTGCCGAGTTGCCGGTTTGTTGACACCTTGGGCTGTGTTGTCTATAGGTGGCTCATGATTTCACTGGCCTCCCCGAAGACGCATCATCGCACGGTTTTCACCACGATTCTCGGCTTGGTGATTGTGATTTTGGTGTTTGGGTTATGGTATTTCCGGCGGGATCGAATCCAGACGCAGCACGAGGTCAAGCATGCCTTTTCAGTGGTTTCGAAACTGCGTCAAATCGCGTTGAACCAATGGTGCCATTTCGTCTTGGAAGAGGCGGGGCACATTGCGAACCACTCGATATTACGGGGTTCGTTTTCGGTGGGGCCTTCTGGTCTTCGGCTTGAAAACGCCGAGATGCTCGAAGAGATTTTTTCCTCCTTTCTCCTACACTACGATTACGAAGACATACTTTTGGTACATTCAGGCGGTCGGGTCTTTTTCTCCGTTCAGGACGAGCCGCATCCGTTGGTGGAGGCTGAACAATTTGCGATCGTGGAATCTGCGATCAGCAAAGGCCCGCGTCTGACGCATTTTCATTTGGATCCGAAGACGCGGGAACCGGTGGTGAGTGTGGTTTGCAGGGTGCCTGACGCCGTGGTTGAGTTGCCGAGTGAGGAAGGGCTCATCTTTGCGATCCTCAGGATCGACCCGAAGACAAGTCTGTATCCACTCATTGATTCATGGCCGGTCGACGCGGCTACATCCAAGACGATTTTGGCGCAGTGGGACGGTCATCATGTAGTGCCGGTGAATCGGCTCCCATTTCTGGATGTTGAACCGTTGGGCATGCAGATACCGATCACGGATCGCAACGCCTCGCTGGTCATGGCGGCTGAGGGCAAAAAGGGGGTATTTGAGGCGACGGATTACCGTGGTGTGCAAGTGTTGGCGGCACTCAATCAATTACCGGGCACGCCGTGGTTCATGTCCTGCGAGATCGATCTGGCCGAGGCGTATCAACGGCTCTATGCACAAGGCAATTGGATCTTGGGCATGACCGCCTCGCTCGTGATCGGCCTGGTTGTCCTGGTGGCCCTGCTTTGGCAATGGTCGCTCAAGGCGGGCTTTGAACGGATGTACCAGAGCGAGGCGCGGTTGCGTGCGGGGGAGACGCGGTTTTCGGTCATCCTCAAGGCTGTAGAAGACGGAATCATTGCCGTCGACGCGCATGGCTCGGTCAGCATGCTCAATCCGAAGGCCGAGGCGCTGACTGGGTGGAGTGATGTCGAAGCGCGTGGGCGGCGGTTTGAGGAGGTATTCCAGCTCAGCTCCGACGCCGCCCCGGAGGAAACCAACCCCATCCCCAGCGTCCTCGCCCGAGGTTCGACCATACAGGGCGCCGCTGGTGTAGAGCTCACGTCCCGGTCCGGGGGGCGGTGTGCGATCTTGTATTCCTGTGCGCCGATTCGCGAGGGAGGCGCAGGAATCACGGGTGCCGTCTTGGTGTTTCGGGATCAGACCCAAGAATTGCGTGCTCAGCGGGAGCTGAACGACACGCTGCAGCGGTTGAACGAGGCGCAGCAGGTAGCGCATGTAGGGAGTTGGGACTACCTACCCGAGGCGAAAAAGACATGGTGGTCTGACGAGGTCTACCGGATCTTTGAACTCGACCCTGCGGTTTTTGTTCCGACCTATCCTGACTTTCTCCAATGGGTCCATCCTGATGATCGTGACATGATCGACGCCGAGTTTCAGGAGTCTTTGCGATCTCCGCGCCGCCGAGTGCTGACCCATCGTGTCCTTTTGCCGGATGGTCGAGTCAAGATTGTGCAGGAGAATTTCTTTACCGAATTCGATGAAAACCACGAGCCGGTTCGGACTTTCGGTACAATTCACGACATCACGGAGCATGAGCAGGCGAAGGAGGCCGCTCGCGAGAGCGAGGAGCGGTATCGTCTCCTGGCCGCCTACAGCCGGGACATCATTCTCCAAGTCGACCTCGATCAAGGCCGAATCATCGAGGCCAATCCCGCGGCGGTTGCCGCGTATGGTTACAGCCGGGAGGAACTCCTCACAAAAACGATTTTCGACTTGCGCCCCGATACAGATCCCCAAAGGATCTACGCTCAAATTCGAGAGGGTGTCGACTACGGACATCTCCTTGAATTGGTCCACTTTCGCAAGGATGGGACCACGTTCCCGGTGGAGGCAAGTGTCCAGGGGGTGACGCTGGACCATCAAAACCTGTTGGTCAGTGTGATTCGTGACATCAGTGATCGAAAACAGGTCGAGGCTGAACTGGCCGAGAGCAGGCGACAAATGGATGCGCTGATGGGCAACCTCCCCGGGATGGCCTATCGCTGTAAAAACAACGCCAGCTGGACGATGGAGTTTGTCAGTCAGGGCTGTTATCAGCTCACCGGCTACACCGACCGTCAACTGGTTGGAAATGCTGAGCTGTCATACTCCGATCTGATTGTCCCTGAGGATCGCGTTCGGGTTTGGGCCGAGATTCAGGCGGCTGTGCACCAGGGCGGTCAGTTCTCCATTTTCTACTCGATCAAGACGGCTCAGGGGCAGATTCGTCAGGTCTGGGAACAGGGGATCGGGGTCTATGATTCGTCTGGTGAGGTACTCGCCTTAGAGGGGTTCATCAACGATGTGACGCTGTTAAAAGAGGCGGAAGACCGGCTGCGGTCGGCCCATCAGCAACTCGCAGACGCCAATGCACTCCTTGAGCACAGGGTACAGGAGCGGACGCGTGACCTGGTTGCTGCACAGACCAAGCTCATTGAGATCCTGGAGAGCATGAATGATGTCTTTTACAGCCTTGATGACGATTGGCGCTTTGTCATGGTCAATCCCAAGGCCGAGCAATATTTTTTGCGGTCCAAGGGGGAGCTGATTGGCAAAAGCATCTGGGCGGTCGTGCCTGCATCGATCGGTTCTGAATTCGAGTCTGTGGTGCGATCGGCCAAGAAGAGGCGTCGTCCCACGGTTCTGGAGCATCCCTCCTATGTCCAGCCCGGACAGACATTAGAATTTCACATCTATCCTGGGGCGAATGGCATTAGTGTTCTCTGTTCGAATATATCCGAGCGCAAGCGGGCCGAGGAGCAGATTCAACGGTTGTCCAGGATTGTTGAGCAGAGTCCCGTGGGCGTGATGATCACGGATCGGGACGGGGTGATCACTTACGTTAATCAGGCATTCTCAGAGATGAGTGGGCATGCGACAGAGGAGATAGTTGGTCAGAAACCGCGAGTCCTGCGGTCGGGGATTCATCCCCCGGAGTTGTATCAATCGATGTGGGACACTCTGGTCAAAGGTCAGACTTGGTTTGGCGAGCTGTGTAACCACCGCAAAAACGGGGAGCTCTATTGGGAGGCGATCTCGATCGTCCCGATTCGCAATGCGAAGGGGGTTGTGACCGACTACGCGGCGCAAATGCTCGACATATCGTACATCAAGGAGGTTGAGCGCCAGCTGCGGCAGGCCAAAATGGATGCGGATGCCGCCAGCCGGGCGAAGAGCAGGTTCCTTGCGAACATGTCGCACGAGATTCGGACACCCCTGAATGCCATCCTGGGATACACGCAATTGCTGCATCGCGAAACCGGGTTAACCCCGCAGCAATATCAGCACTTGGAGACGATCAATCGGTCTGGTGAACATCTCTTGGGCCTGATCAACGACATCTTGGAGATCTCCAAGATCGAAGCGGGACGCGCGGTCAATACTCCGGAGTCGTTCAACGTTCGAACGCTGGTGGAGGATATTGCGTTGATGTTTCGGCTGCAGGCGGAGCGAGCGGGGCTCGAGTTGAGCTGTGACATTTCCGATTCAATGCCCGAACAGGTCGTGGCGGATACGGGGAAGCTGCGTCAGATCCTGGTCAACCTGGTCGGCAATGCACTGAAGTTCACAGAGCGGGGGAGCATAAAACTGGCAGTTCATTGCCGTTCGCTCGAGGATCGGAATGTCTTTTTGGTGTTTGAGGTGACGGATACCGGCGTAGGGATTGACGAGCAGGAATTGTCGAAGCTGTTCGTCAGTTTTGAGCAGACCGAAAGTGGGCGGAGGAAACAGGGAGGGACCGGGCTGGGCCTGGCCATCAGTCAGGAGTATGTCCACCTGATGGGTGGCGAAATTTCGGTGACCAGCCGGGTCGGCGTCGGGACGACCTTTCGTTTTGAGATCCCGGCTCTCCTTTCCTCGGCTGCCCAAGCTGCCACCGAGGGGCTCCCGGACAAGGCTGACCGCCTAGCGATGGGGCTGACACCGTTGCATGCGTTCATCATGGACGAGGATCTCGATCAATCGCGATTAACGCGCTCTTTCCTTGAGCAGCTTGGTTTTCAGGTACGTTGTGCGGAATCGGTTTCGGCCTTGATTCCGTTGAGCCAGGATTCGCCTCCACGGCTTATTCTTTTCGATTGGGAAGGCCTGAAAGAGGAAGCTCCGGCAAGCATCCATGCCATTCGATCGCTGCCTCAGGGGGAGGACATCAAGATCTTTGCCCTTGTAGCCTTCGCGAGTGAGGAGGCTGTGCGGGAAATGGGGAGGCTCGGGGTGACTGATTGTTTGATCAAACCCCTGCGAACCGACCAGTTGTGGGCGAAGATCCAACAGCATCTTGGAGAATGTTTCGCGAGCGCCTCACCACCCACGGAGGGTGGAGGACGAGGATGGGGGCCAGAGGTCTTGGACTCGCTGTCCTCAGCGCAACGGCTTGCGCTCATGGATGCGGTCCAAACCGGGTTTGCGACTCGGATCCGCCAGCTCGCAGAGGAAATTTCCCAGGTGGACCCGATTGCGGGGCAGTTCGTGCTTTACCACGCGGACCGTTACGATTATGAACGGTTATTGAATGCGCTTCAGTCCAACTCTGATCCGCACGACGGCGTCGGGTCAGAATAGGGGAAAGTTGGCTTTGTATGCGCGGCGAGGCAATTCAAGAGGGGATATGAAAACAATGGCCTTGACGAATTCGGCCTTGAGCTTGCGGTTGGCACGGCTGGCCTTGCGTATGGTTGGTCTTGGTTTTGTCTTTGGGCTGCTCTGGTTCCCCGTGTCCGGTTTTGCGGGGAGCCTGTCCGGCAGTGTCGAAGATCGCGGTGGCGCACCCATCCCCGGCGTATTCATTGACATTTATGACAGTGAGGGCGGTGCTTTCGATTTCGCGGTGACCGACGCGGCCGGTGTGTATCGTTTTGATGGGCTGGTGGCGGGGGATTACTACGTCCACACCGATTCTCTCGGTGAGTTTGTGGATCAATGGTTTGATCAGGTACCCGGGGCGGCGGACTCCCTTTTCTACGATCCGCTCAAGGCGGGCGCGACACCTATTGCCGTCCCCGCGACCGGGCTTCGGAGCGGCATCATTTTTGCGCTGGACCTGGCAGGTGCGGTTTCGGGGCGTGTGACGGATGCCGCAAGCGCCGGTGTGGCCAGGGCGTATGTTGATGTTTATCTGTTGGACGGGACGCGTGTTCGGTCTGCACTCACCGATTCCCTCGGGGCGTATGTGGTCGATGGCCTCCCCGCCGGTACGTATGCGGTTCGAACCGATACGCTTGGCGCGCTCAGGGACGAATGGCATGACGGAACGGTCGCGTTCGATTCGGTGAATCCGGGTATGGCGGGGATACAGGGTTTGCAGGTTACCGCGGGCGGGCTGGTCCAAGGGATTGATTTTCAGTTGGTGCAGGGGGCTTCTCTGGAGGGCGTTGTCACGGATTCAGCGGGGACGCTGCTGCCCAATGTCTATGTGGACCTCTATGATCTCTCCGGCCAGGCGTTGGAATTTGCCCGAACGGATGACCTCGGCCATTTTCGCCTCGGCGGCCTACCTGCGGGGTCCTATTACCTTGGCACGGACACCCTGCTCAATTATCTCGATTACTGGTATGACCAGGTCGTGATGCTGACTCCGGGTGCGCCGCAAGTGGACGGAGCAACACTGGTCCAACTTGGGGAGAGCGAGGTTCGCACCGGTATAGATTTTACCTTGAATCAAGGCGCTACGATCTCCGGATTGGTGACGGGGCCCGGTGGAATTCCTGTGGCGAACGTCTTTGTCGATGTTTACCTTGATGGTGCCTTTTTCGACTACACGCTCACTGCTGCGGACGGCTCGTATTCGTTGTCCGCGCTGCCTGACCAAACTTATTATGTCAAAGTGGAAAGCCTGGGCGCCTATCTGGACGTGTGGTATCCGTCTGCGCTGGTGCGGGCGCTGGGCGATCCGGTTGCCGACGGGGCGGATCCGATCATCATTCAGGACGGCGTATCGGTCGATAATATCGATTTTTCGCTGGAACCGGGTGGTGGCATTGCGGGGACCATATTCGACTCCAACGGGCTTCCTATACCGGGGGTCTTCGTCGATCTCTACAACTCCGATGGACAACGTCTTTTTTATACGGAGACCTCTCTCGACGGGACATATCACTTGGGTGGACTGCCGGACGGCACCTATTATTTGCGGACGGACACACTAGGGTTGCTGGTGGATTTATGGTATTCGGATGCGTTGGTGATTCTGTATCAGGACCCTGTGGGTGATGGTGCAGTCCCACTGGTCGTTCAGGATAAGTCGGAACTGACCGGGAAGGATCTCGTCCTTGATCAGGGCGGATCCATCCAGGGGCGTGTGACGAATCACTTTGGAGTGCCGCTGGAAGGCACCGGGGTAGAAGTCTATTTCGGTGACCTGATTTATGACTTCGGTCTGACCGATTCCAATGGGGTCTACAGTGTGTCGGTTTTGCCTGCCGGCACCTATTTTCTTCAAACGGATACTTTGGATGGACTGATCAACGAGTGGTACCGGGACGTGTACATTTACAACCAGGGCGATCCGGAGGAAGACGGTGCGACGCCGGTAATCCTGGGGCATGATCAGGCGATCGGTGGAATCGACTTCGTTCTTGGGCTTGGCGCCGATATTGAGGGGCAGGTGTTGAGTGCTCTGGGGCAACCGATCGCGGGGGTGTATGTCGACGTATACGATGCGTTGGGGCGTTATTATGATGATGTGCTGACGGCGACCGACGGCACCTTTGTCGTGTCGTTCTTGCCCCCAGGCACTTTCTACGTGGGGGTCGACGCATTAGGCGCATACCTGAACGAGTGGTACGACGCGGTGCCCAGGCTCACCTTCAGCAATCCGTTGGTGGACGGAGCGACAACGGTGGCGACGGAGGACGGCGTCGTGATTGTGGGGATCGACTTTGCGCTGTCACCGTATGTCCAGCCGGTAGCTGCGAGCCTGCAAATCGCCAGCGACTCCGAGGGCGCTGCGGTGTTGTCATGGATGGCGGAGTTGGGAGTGGCATATCAAGTGCAACGCGCGCTGCAGCTGGATCCGGAGCCGGTTTGGCAGGATGCGCCTTCCGGCGTGTTGGAAATCGAGGTGAGCGGCAAGTCGGCCGGGACTGCTGGTCTTAGGCAGTATCGGGATCCGGCCCCTCCGGCAGGCGGTGCCTTTTACCGCGTGGTCGTTTCCGCCTTTCCGATCGCCGAGGGGCGACCTGTGATCACAGACGAAACCCAAGGCCAAGCGTGGCCGAGGTGACCGAGTAGACATCGATGGGATCGTTGGAATCGTTGTCTTCCCATTCGCCCTCGACAAAGGCGAACCAATGATCTGAGAACTGGTATTCCACGGCGGCCCAGACCGAGACCCGGTCGCGGGCCAGCCGCGGGTTATCCGGTTCCATAAACACGGAAGGGCGATCCGTATATTGCGTATCGGTGTAGGAGATGGCCAGATCGCCCTTCCATCGGTTATGTCTTCCTCGCAGTCCGAGACTGGCGCGCCACCGGTCATAATCGTAGTAGCCGCCACCGTTGTCGTCCCGGAGATACCCGGTCAGGTTGGCAAAGAGATGCAGCTTGCCTTGCCGATCGATGGGATGAAAACCATAGAGGCGCAGTGAATCGGTGGTCAGATCGACGGTCTCATCGGGAATCGTCTCCCCGATGGCGGTGCGTTGAATCCGATCGCTGTAGAGCTCGTATTCGCGGCGATAGATCAGGCCGTATCTTGCGTAGCGCCGCGGTGCATACTCCAACCTGCCCAACATGTTCCATTGGGTGTAATCGTCCTGGGAGTCCTCGAGCATGACCTCCCCGCCGCCACCACCGATCCAGAGCTTCCAATTTTTGCCGAGGGACTGTTGCACGGCGCTTCGAAGGGAGAGGTCGTGCTGGACCAAGCGGAACTCATCGGATTCCACCTCAGAGATGGAGGCATCGAAGAACTGATCGACATAGAAGTAATTACCGGCCAACTCCAAACCGGTCGTGGGTGTGAATTGATGCAGGTAATTACCTTCGAATACGACACTCTGTTCGTTTTCGGCTTCATCGATATCAAAAAAGTGCCGCTGCTGTCCGAACAGATAGAAATAAAGCTGATTGCTCGAGGTCTGCCGGCGCATCAGAAAAGCGTCGAGTTCGGCGAGTGAGTATAGGCTGTCGGATGGATGATAGGCGCTGTAGAGGACGTTTTCTTTGTACCCCGCGCCGGCTTTGAGGGAAGCATCCAGATCCCACTTCCGTGGAGGAGCTGGCTGGAGTACCGCCGCCAGTTCTGGATCGGAGGGGAGGCCGCTGTCGGCGACGAGATCGGAATCACCGAGGAGTTCAGTCAGGATCTTCTCGGCTTCCGCGTCGATATCGAGAGTCTCGTCCTGGCCCATGGCCGGCGTGAAGACACCGAAGTTGAGGAGGCTGAGAATGGTGAAGAAATAGAACGCCAAGCGCCGCACTGCCACAGGTTGCCGATAACAGAATACGGTATTGTCACTGGTTGAGGACAGCGAGGTCGTGGTCGGTTTCATAGCGTTGGCGTGATCAGTGGGATGGGGGGATAGGGGGATGGGGGAATAAAAGAGTCACAAGCCGCCCTCGGAAGGGCGACTTGTGATCTTTAGAACCAGTTTGCATGGAACCGGGGGGGCTCTTTTGGCGCCTGGTTCCAATACGCCAAAAACTTCATAGCTTGATTGTCTACCTGTTCAGCCGCTCTTCGAGTTGCTCTCGCCGTGTGGCGGGATCTTCGCGTTCCGGTTTCTCGGGACGCTCCGGCTTTACAGGACGATCGGGCCGATTTGCACGCTCGTCAGCGATCTGCTGGCCACGATTGTCGGATACGACGCGCTCGCGAATGGTCTGGCGGTTCTCGGCCTTGAGCTCGGAGGCTTTTTCGCCGCGTTCCCGCAGACGCGCCTCGGCGCGAATCGCCTCGGCATTGCTCTTGAGAAGCTCGCGTAGCGCCTCGATGGAGCCTTCGCGGTTGAGGGTGCCCTCACGTGCCAGGATCTCCATGCGCTCTTCCTGAATCTGTTGCCGGCGCTGGATCTTATACTCCTGTACGATCTGTTGGCGCTCTTCAGCGTTCATGGAGTTTTTCATCTTTTCCATGAACTCTTCCTGTACCTGACGCCGCGCCTGGTTCCGCTCTCTCACCTGCTCCATGTTGAGATTGCCTTTCTCATCCACAGGCGGCTCGGGTTCTTCAGGAGCCTCGTTCTCCGGTTGGTAGTTTCGGACCATCTCCCGGATCTGCTCTTTGACGTTCTTGGCCAATTCGCGCTGCTGGTCGATCAGTGCGCCATTTGCTTCCTTCCAAGCATCAACTGCTGCCTTGCGCTCCTCCTGCGTGGCGTCCTGATTGTTCTGTAGGACCGCCTTGAGTTCGGCGAGTAGTTGTTGGCGTGACTGACGAATCTGCTGCAACTGCTGAATCAGTTCCTCGGGGAACTGGGGCCGTTGGGGCTCTTCAGGTCGGCCGTAGCCGGGCTCGCCGTTGCCCGGACCGCCAGGGCCCTCACCGTCCTGCTGCATGGCGCCGTCTTGATCCTGTTGGCGATCCTGATCGGGATCCGGCGTTTGATTGTCGCCCTGAACCAGTGCTCCGTCCTCATTCGGACCCGGTCCCTCGGGGGCTCCTTGGGCGAACGTCTGCGTGGCCATAAAGACCATCGCTACCAGGATGAATGCCCATGTTTTCATAAAGTTCCTCATTCCTTTCCTTACCACCTCTTTCGAGGCCTATTCCTCTGATACGCTCCTCAGCGTTGGCAGGGAGTAGAGCATTTCCGATGCCAACTTGCACTGGCGTGTGTGTAAGTAGTTCTATTCCAGTAGAATATAAATGGTTTGATTATTTCGCCAGGGTCGCCAGAAATCGATTTCGGGGAATTTCGCCCAGCTTGGATGGGGAATATTCCCCGACATGGTGGACATGGTGGACATGGTGGACATGGTGGACATGGTGGACATGGTGGACATGGGTGGGCGAAGGGTCGATGGCGTAGCAGGGTCGGGGTCGCTATCGGCCTCGGTATCGAAGGGACGCGGGATGGGATTCGGGCACGGAGAACCGGGTCGTGCGAGTATCAGTAGGCTTCCCAGCGGTTGGGGGTTGTGGCGAATGGGGCAAATCCCTGATCGGAACGGTCTCTGCCCGCGCCGATGCAGGGAGAGGTGAAGCGAAGGCGGTACTCGTCTTGAAACTGTGGGTTGGAGTTGAGGTTTTGGGTCCCGGGGAAGGGGGGTGGCTCGGGACGTTGGAGATTGGAATATTCGACGAGGAACAGCTCGGAGTTGTCTGGTTGGAGAGTGGGTGTGCAATTCCAGAGTATGCTGCTTTGCACGGTTACCCTGGGCGATGTGCCGGTTGGGGTGGGGTTGGGGAGGATGATCCCGCCCTGGGGGCAATCTGCGATGGTGACATGATCGAGCGACGCGGATGCCTCGTCGTGCAACATCAATGCGATGCCGCTGTTGTGGATGAGGGAGTAGTGCAGGTTGGCCTGAGCCTGTTCGATGAGGTTAATGGCTGTGTCCCCGGCGGCGTGGGTGAAGGAGCTCTGTTCAACTGTGAGCGAGGTTTGGTTGCCGGCATGCAGGATGGGCCCGGGCGCGAATTTCACCAGGCGGCAATTCCGAAGAAGAGCGGTCGCGGCTTCCGGCCCGGTCGCGGCGGAGACCGTGAGGTTCCATGCCTGAACATGTTCCAGATGTAGGGAGGCCGTATCCTCATTGATCTGAAGGGTGAGGCTTGTCGTTGATTCCGCGTAGTCGGAAGGCGCGATGAGAATGGGGGACTGACTGGTCCCGATGCCGTTGAACACGCCTTGCACCTCGATGGAGGCGGTTCCTTCGAAGAAGAGAGTGGAGCCGGGTTGAATGGATAGGGTGAGCCCGGCGGGGATGACGAGTTTGTCCTGAATGAGGATGGCTCCCTGCTCCGGCCCCAGGGTTGTATCGGCTTGCAGCGTACCGGTCCATGGCGTGGGCGGTGGCTGTTGGTGGTAGATCTGCCCGGCCACTGAGGGACCTACCTCGATCCCTGCGAAGTCGAAGGCCCTGACGGTCAGGTTGTTCCACCCCGGCAGGAGGTGGGCGGTAGCCTGCCAGGTGCCATAATGGATGTTGTGCAGGACTGGCCAGCCGTTGAGTGTGACCTGACCGGTTTGTGTTTGGTCGAGCCTACCGAAGAGCTGAAGGGCGGTTTCGGGACCTGTGTGCAGGATGGGGGTATTGGGGGAAGCCTTATCGAAGCCGATAGCCCACAGGATCCCGTCCAGGAGGAAAGTGGGAGCGGTGAGCCATTGTTTATGGCATTGGACGGCGAGAATATTGGTTCCGTCTTGGAGCAGGTGTTGGACGGGTCGGAGGACGAAGTCTTCCTGCTTATCGATGGCATGCGCCCCCAAGGCGCGTTGATCGAAGGGGACGAAACTGCCATCGGAGCCCATGTTGAGGCGACCGAATTCCCTACCATTGAGAAAGAGGATGCACCCGTCCCGGAAGAATGTGCGCCACACCAGGCCGCCTCCGCTGCCGCAGGCCGCCTCCAGGGCTTCCCGCTGAAAGGGGATGCGCACGTAGAGCGAGACGTAATTGCCCGGCATGTCGGGCAGGGGTGTGGCGACTTGGGCTCCGGTTCCGAAGGGTGCGTGGCCGAGCTCCCAGTTGCTGTCGTCGAATGCAGGGAGGGTCCAATCCCGCGTGCCGTCGGCCGGCTCCTGGAAACCGCGATAAAATCGCCAAGGCTGGTTTTCGTTGGCAACTACGTTCCAGCGCGGATGGGGGGCGGGTTGCCAGGTCAGCTCGCGGCTGATCTCGCATGCCACATTGGTTCGGCGCTCGGCTGCCAAAGCAAGGAGTTCCTCTTTGAATCCTTCGGAAGCGGCCTCTGCGGGGAGGGTGGCAAAGCGGGCGCGCAGGACTGCTTCGGAGAATTGGTCGTGGAGGATGCGATCGATGGCCGAGACGAAGCGTGGGCCGAAGTGGTTGGAACGTAGAATGCGGCGTATGGAGGGGACTTCGGTGCGCCAGATGGTGTCGTCGGCCTCTCTGAATGTGCTGTCGAAATCCCAGGGAATGAGGATGGCGGGTTGGTGGCCGGGAGGGAAGAAGAGGAAGTAGTCGTCGCCGGAGGACCGCCAGATGCCTCCTTCGAGATCGTTCAACACCATCCTGACGGCGATAAAGGTCGAGAGTTGGTCGATATCGAGCCGTTGTTCGATCTCCTGCTGAAACCGGTCGGTCTCGCTGATGCCAAAGGTTTGGGACAGGCGAATGAGGTCTGACCAATCGTCGGCCTCGGTGTTGTTAACCTTGGAATAGCGGGGCTTGTAGGCGAGCGGGTCCTCGCCGTAGTCACTGAGATCGCCGTTTTTTTCGGCCCTGTAGAGATTTCCGTCACCGGCATCGGAACCGAACGCGCGTTCGAGCATGGGGGTATCCACGGCTTCGACCTGGAGGTAGAGCTGTGTGGGGTCCTGATTAAGATTGAAATAGACCAATTGGGTGTGCGGGGTGGGGAGTCCTGCCCTTCGGCTGAGATCGTAGGATGCCCATTGTTGAATGGGGAATCGGGCCATCAGGTTGAGCTTCTCGAACCCTTGGAATGGATGGTCGCCGGGGAAATCGACCCGAAACGACTTTTTGGGAGAGGTCCTGCTGGTGCTGCCGCGGTAACGGGTGACCGCCTCATAGAAGACGGTGCCGTCGGGTCCGATGAAGGTGGCATGGACGGGGTCGTCGCTGAACACATCGCGGGTTTCGAGCCAGGTCCGGTTCGTGGGGGAGAGTAGGAGGGTATAGGTGGGAAGCTGGGAAGCAGGTGGTTCTGGGCCGATTGGGATGAGACAGGTGAAGCGCTCGTTGGTTGCGGGGAAGAGTGATTGCGCGCCAGTGGATCCGGTGGTTCTGAGCTTGAACTCGAGCAGCGGGGAGGATGAGAAACCGGCGGGAATGGAAGCGCCGTAGATGTGGTCGTTGGGTTGAAGGTCGGCGTGGGCACCGTCATCGAACATGGCAAATTCGGCCCAATCATCGGTCATGTAGGGGTCTCTGACCAGAAGGACCGGCTGCGGATGGAGGGGGGATATGCCCTGAATCTGCGCGAGGACGAGGATGGGCTGGTCCGCGGTGGGGAATGTGGGGCTATGGAGGACATCGCCCACAGCGGGCGGGGGCGATGGCTTGTATGTGGAATTGGGGCTGCCTGGAGATCCACCGGACTGGAATGCGGGAGCCCATGCGGAGGCGAAATGATTGGGCAGATTGGGGTGGATCAATTCCAGGGAGGGCCCGTGGCCATCGGAGGCCACGGGCCAAAATCCGCGGTCGGCGTAGACGACCTCATCCAGGATCGTGCCACTGGCATTACGCAGCCGCAGGCGATCCGACGAGTTGGAGAGGCGCCCCTGAAAAGGGCCCTGAGGAGGTGGATCGAGCTGTAGGTGTGTGAACCGGCTGGGATCATCGACGACGACGATCGATTGATGAGGCGCAAGGTAGAGCCCGGATGGAAAGGTGAAATCGATTCCACCGCTGACCCGATAGCCGGAGAGGTTCACGGGAGAATCCGAGTGGTTGAGGATCTCGACAAACTCACCGGTCCCGCTGGCGCCGTATGGGTGATAATGGATCTCGTTGATCACGAGCGCGGCACCGGCGCGGGCGGAAGCAAGGCAGAGCGCCAGGAGGGCGATGGTGATCGGTTTCGTGATGGAGGCGTGCATGGGATACGATTATCAGGATGGGCAAGGAACGACCCAAGAAAAAAACCTGATGGGAAACATGGAGCTTGGGCTGTGGGTGGGTTGGTGAGTGGTTGGCGCGGTGACAGGGGTGGGGAGGTTTGCGCACGGTGATTCCAGGCTGAATCACGCGCTTCCTCGAATTCGATACCGATACCGATTTCGATTTCGATTTCGATTTCGACAATGATCGGACGGATCGGGATACCGTCCCGCAGAGTGAACCACAGATGGACACAGATGGACACAGATCAGAAAAAAATCTGTGTGGATCTGTGTTTATCTGTGGTTGAAAAAATGGATTTCTTGCAG
>CALLYA010000283.1 GCA_937875495.1 uncultured Verrucomicrobiota bacterium | reverse complement strand
CGTGTCACCAGTTTTGCCATTCTTTTCTGAAGACCACATTACCGACAGAGGAGGGGAATGGCGAAACAAGCTCGGGGTCGGGGTCGGTATCGGTATCGGAATCGAATGGAGGCGGGATGGGATTGGGCCATGAGAAACCGGGAACCGCAACCGCATTATTGCGGTGCTGACACAACGCGGCAGTGATGTTTGAGCGGTGCTGAGAGGTTCGGGTGCCGACCAGAACAGGAATCGATTCCGATCCTGATTCCGATTTCGATCGGACCGAGGACGGATCGGACGGATCGGACGGATTGCAACCATTGCCTGGAGGCGATGGATGAAGGAGCGCGCCTTTTCGGATGGGCTCCGGCTAAAAAAAAGCGATGCATGTGTCGGCATTACTCCAGGCCGGAGGGAGTGGGTGGGGCACATTCCGGCAGGTCTGTTTGGATCTGCATCTGCTTGATAGGCGTGAGGTTTTGTGGTAATTATGCGGGACGTTTATGCTGCTGTGGAGTGCCTCAATTTGAATTGCGGTGCCTCCCGGAAGGGCTGTGAGGGTTGGGTTGGGTTGGATTGCGATAGGGGCCGTGGCTTGAGGAGCGTGTGCTGATGAGTGGTTCGGATACAGGAAGACTTGCGAAGGGGCTGTTCAGTGGCAGGAGACAGGGGCGGCTATGGTTTGTGATTGGGGCTTTGGCGAGCCTGGCGGTCTTGGCCTTTGCCGTGTACCAATTTGCTGGGCGTGCGGAACCCGAGCCGATGACAGGGATCGTTCTTTCGTTTGACGACCGGGCTTCGATCAACAGCTGGGGCGAGTCGCTGCAGTTTCTCCAGGATGCGGGCATCAAGGCGACATTCTTTGTGGACAAGTTCGATGCCATGACTCCCGAGCAGATTGAAACTCTTCGCGAGTTAGCCAGGCGCGGCAACGAGATCGGGTCGCACGGGTTTCGGCATGTGAACGCCGCACAATTGATCGAGCAAGGGATGACAGCCGAGGAATACCTTGATACGGAGATCCACCCCTCGATCCAGGCGATGAAGGAGCTCGGGTTTGAGTGCAAATCTTTCGCCTATCCATTCGGTTCGACATCGGAGGCCACGGATGCGGCGCTGAAAGAGATCTTTGTGACAATCCGGAAAGTCGGACCGGTTGGCCTGTACTATGACGGCACGACGGCGCCTTTTGTGGGGTCGCAATTTATTGACGGGACCAATATGACCGAGGAGCGGATCGAGGCCATGATTCTCAAGGCGCAGGAGGTTGGTGGCATACTCAGCCTTGGCGCGCACAAGATCGGTCCTGAGGGTGGCGTTTGCTGGTGTTCTTACGATACGCTGAAGATCGTCGCCGACCTGGCGAAGAAGCACCGCATGCCGTTCTATACGATGTCGGAACTGGCTGAGCTCTGACCCATCTGTTTGGCTTGAGGTTGTCCGAAAAGGTTAGCCGCTTTTGCATCCGGATCCGGAGAGCCTCCCGCGGAGGGCGCGGTGGCGTTTTCGATCTGGCCACGGGGGTGGGTTGGGTCCGTGCTCTGATCCTCACCTTTTGGGGTTTTTTTTGATATACTGTTTTCTGCAAACCAAGGCAATTGCTGAAACCAGCTCCGACGTATTTGCAATCCGCCCTCCCAATACCCCTCTGCGCCCTCTGCGGGAGTCCTCCCCATTCGACTCCAGAGAGCCCAATAGGGTTTTCGGACGGGCTCCGGCCAAGCCGGTTTGGGGTTGACCGGCAGCTCCCTGCTTTCAGAGGTCTTTCGACGACTATGGCTGGATCCGGCCGAGGATGATCAGTGCTTCAGGGTTGCCGGGGAGGGATGTGCGTTCGTTGGGCTTCATGCTCACGGTGCGCACGGACTCGCCTGTGACGGGGTGATAAGCGGTGAATTTCAGGTTGGATGTGGCCTGGATATGGAGTCCGTCGGGGTGGATACCGATGGGGATGGCCACGAACCGATTCCCCTTGGTTGCGGTGATAAAGCGGACGCAGCCGGGCTCGGACGAATCGGCTGGGGGCCGATCCTCGCCTCTATAATTGGTGTCCTGAAAAAGAAGGAGTGGCGCCTGTTGCCCTTTGGCGTCGTGACGCTCCCAGTTGGGCAGATCGGCCGGGAGGATTTGAATGAGGTTGTGGAAGCGATCGATGGCCGGCATTGCTTCGAACCTGGTTTTCCCGAACACGCCGGCGCCGGTATGGAAGACGTACATCGGCAGTTTGGCCGCGTAGGCAAAGGCGGCCGCAGTGACGAGCTTGATCGGCTCGTTTTCTGTGGATACGGAAGAGCCGGGCCCGATCGGTTCGTTGCTGCTGACGGGCGGAAAGCCTGGGCGATCGGCGTAGTCCCAGCAATCGTACACAGGCTGCCAACCACGGTCTGGCCTGCGGTCCCTGCTGAAATGCCAGGTTGCGATGTCGGCGGCTGTACCGCCGTAGATCTGATCGAAACCCTCGAATCCGTCATTATGATGGGATGTGATTGCGACGGGGATGTCGGTACGACCGGCGAGGTATTGGGTAAATTCACGCAGGTCAGCAACGCCCTGTTTGTCCGGAAACCCGTTTTGCCACGCCTCGTTGGCGACCTCCAGCAGGATGATTTTGTGGTCCCGACCGGGGATTACATGATCGAGTAGGTGCTGCATATGTGCGATGCGGTCGGCCTTGGCGGGCATGAGCTGGGCATCGGCGAAGATCGTGATTTGGGTTCGCATCCCGAACCGGTCGTAGGCGAGATCGATAAGGGTGCGCAGTTGCTCCCAGTAATCGGGCCAAGCTTTCACCTCTTTTCCTTCACGACTGGTGAAGGCGATCGGCGCGATCTCGAGTCCGTCCCAAGCGCCGTAGTATCCGACCATGGAGAGCATCCGGTAGTAATTGAACCCCTGCTCGGCCAGGAATGCGAGGTCCGACTCCAGTCGGGCGCGGTCGTTTTTGCATCGCCATAGCGCGGTGAAGTAGGAGACGCCGAGGCCGAGAAAGGGTCCGTGGTCATCCTCGAGGCAGTGGCCCGATACGCGCACGCGTCCGGTGCGCGCGGTCTGGGGAGCTGCTGTGAGATTGCATGCGAGTGTTACGCACGCCAGGATGGGGATTAGTCGGAGTTGTACCATAACGATCGTATTACAGCATCCGGCATCGATCGGAGTCAAGGGATCCCGGAGGGGGAGAGGGGAGGTCTCGCGCAGAGACGCAGAGGCGCGGTGGCGTTTTCGAGTTGGGTGTGTGAGTGGGTAGGGTCAATGCTTTGATCCGACATTTTGGATCAATATAGGTTTCCTATTTCCGGTGGACCAGGATGGTTGCAGAAAACACCATTGAGAATGCTGTGAACCGGGCACACCCAATTCCTAGCTCGAGGGTATCCGAAAGGAAACGCTCCTTCATGCGTCTCCTCCAGGCAATAGTGGCCGATCAGTCCCATCATTGTCTGAATCGGGGTCGGGGTCGGAATCGGGATCGAGGAAATCGAGGAAATCGAGGAAATCGAGGGAATCGATTCCTGTTCTGGTCGGCACCCGGCCCTCTCAACACCGCTCAAACTTCACTCCCGAGTTGTGTCAGCACCATCACAAGACGGTTGCACGACCCGGTTTCTCATGTCCGAATCCCATCCCGCCTCCATTCGATTCCGATTCCGATACCGACCCCGATCTCTCTTCGCCTTGACCTTTTCGGACGACTTTTTGCTCGGCCCAGAAACGTACACGTACACAGCGAAGCGGTACACGTTCACGTACACGATGATGCGGCGTGTACGTGTACGGGTACGAGTACGTGTACGTGGGGTTTGCCGATACATCGGAGCTGTTTCCTAGCTCTGCGTGAGATCCTCCGGTGCAATTAGAATGTATGGGCATGGTGCGGCGGGGCGTATTTGTCTGAAGGCTGATTCCAGATGGAATTCAGTTTATGGACGGTCATGGTCACGATGTGTGCCTTTCCGCTGATCGGGCGGATGGCCAGGTGCGGTTGTGTATTGTCCTGGTAAGCGATGTTGGTGATGGAGACTTCCCCATGGTTGCCGAAGGTTTCGACGGAGAGGCGATCGACGAGGACGCGGATATCGACGAGGCCGTTTCTGGGCGGCAGTGGTGCGGACGAGCCGCACGATTCGATGATCCCCCGCTGGGTATCGTACCGGACGGTATTGCCCTTGATATTGAGCACGATTTCGGTGCAATCGGATTTAGTGATGTCGAGGGTCACTTGGATATCAAAAAGCTCGCCATGGAGTGCAGAGAGCGGATTGTGACCTGGGGTGATGGGGTGGGCATCGAACCGGTATGATTCGCCGTAAATCTTTTCGATTTCAGTGATTGGATACCGGCACATTACAATTCCTGAGGGCAGCCGTCGGAGGGTCAGTTCACAGGGGAAACTGACCTGTTGATTGAACGGCATATTCTTGGGGTAATCGTCCCACCCGCGCATCCAAGCGAGCTGGACCCGGCGTGGATCGGTAGTGGGCATGTTGGCGAACGTCATGGTCGCATAGAAATTGCGGCCGTAATCGCCCTTTTGCTTCGGCGTTTCCGTGGTGAAATGCCGGCCATCGAAGCGACCGAGTAGGTAATCACCGTTGCCGTCGACGACGACCCACTTTTGTTCGTTCGGATCACCGTTCACCGGGAGTTCGAACATATCCGGGCACTCGAAGGAATCGGGGATCACGGTGTCTAATTTCTGCCAATCCAGGAGATTCTTGGAGGAGAACAGCAGGTAGACATTCTCTGTTGTTTGGTGGCTGACGCTCAGGAGTGCTGCTCGAGCACCGGTCTGGCGGGTCATGCTGTTCTGTTCGAAGACGACCTGGGAACCGTTTGCATCGTTTCGGCGCCAGAGGGCGATGAGGGTGAAACTGTCATCGCCTGCTGTGAGGACCGGCTTGCCGCTGAGGAATTGTCGGCCTTCAAACCGGATCACGGGGCGGGAGCCGAGGGCTGCTTCCACAAACTTGGGGCGTTTGGCGGAATCCGGCTGGGAATATTGGGGGGATTGGCCGATCGGTGAATTCCAGGAGCTGACACGGCCTTCCTCGTCGATGGCGGCACTTTGGGGGTCGAGTTGCAGGACCAGTCCGTCGGTCGGGAGGTCGGGTGGTTGGGGCGTGGCAATGAATCCCCATTTCGATTGCAGTGCGGTGATTGCGGCATCGGTTTCCTCGTCAGAGAGTGGGCGATCATAGACCAGGATTTCCGCGACATCCCCACGTAAAGACTCGGACTGATCGGATTTTGCTCCGATGAAGAGGGCCTCTGAACTGAGGTGTTGTTTGACGATATCTAGTTGGCTCTCGCTGGTGTCGGACGGGTCTGTGGCGGTGACCCGACCGTTCTCGAACAAACGAACGGCGGAGCAGGTCCATTCTCCGGGGGTAAAGGTACGCAGCTCGTGTGCGTCGTTGTTCTCGCCATTGAAGCCATAGGCCGTGACGGGTTGGGACTGATCGGCGGGGCCGTACAGGATCATGATCCATTTCTGGTCCGGCTCATACCAGAACACGTTCGGATCACGGTAAGGGTGAACGAGAACCGGGTTGCTTTTGTACTTGGTCCAGCTTCGCCCTCTGTCGAGGCTATAGGAGATGCATTGGTTCAGGTTGTCGGTGCTGCTCCAGAATGCGAGCATGGGTGGGGTGATACCGTCGCCGAGGCCGGATGTGTTGTGGATATCGACCACGCCACCGCCTGACTGTGTACCTCCGTACTCCTCGTCCTTTCCGAAGGCGGGCCGGAGTTCGCGCCAGTGGATGAGATCGGTACTGACGGCATGCAGCCAGGCGGACCACCATCGCTGTGCGAAGAGGTGATATTCGCCATCGTGCACCATCAATCCGTTGAGATCGTTGATCCAGCCTTCGTGATGGTTCGGTGGATGGAGTTGGTATTCGTCCCAGTACCTGGCAGTGAAGTGGAACTGCGGCCGAAGCGACTCGTGATACAGCGGTTCCCGCACGGGTTCGGTGGAATCCGCATCTGTCCGGGTCACTGAAAGGAGGGCGCAAATCATTGCCCCCAGGCAGAGCGCCAAATGATGCAGCGCAATGTTCGGAGGGCATTTCATGAATCGGATCATTTTGTGGCTCGTGATTGGGAGGATGCTGCGGTTGAGGTTTTCGACGGTGGGGTTGATGGACGCCCTCGATCGGTATCGGCCCCGCCATGGTGGCGTTTGCAGGGGGAGGGGGCAAGGCAAAACGGCTGGGGGGTGGTCCGCTGTGGCTGGGGGAAAAGGGTATGGAAGAGCGCATTGTTGGGCGTTTGGGCGGTGGTGGTGGGGGATGTGGACGTTTCGCGCGGGAGTTTTGCATGCCGAGTCGCGCGTGCCATCGATTCCGATGCCGATAGCGACCCCGACCCCGAAGGTTGGTTTCGATGTGCTGTGGGTGGGGTTTTTTGTAATTCAGGTGTTCACTGCTGATGGGGCTGAAGGCCCCCTGTGCAGCGTTTCGGGTGGAGCTTTTTCCGGTGCCAGGCGTATGCCCATTCTCATCAGACCGAGACGGTCAGGGCTACC
>CALLYA010000282.1 GCA_937875495.1 uncultured Verrucomicrobiota bacterium | reverse complement strand
TCGGCGCCGAAGGCCTCCAGAAGCTCACGCCCGCAGAGATCGCCGAGCTGGCACCCGTGTACACCAAGGAACTCCGCCGCCTCTTCGACCAGCGCGTCGTCGAACTGGCCCGGCACTACCAGGGCCGCATCCATAGCTGGGACGTCGTTAACGAGAGCGCAACCGATTTCAGCAGAAACCTCCTGAACCCGGGCGACCCCATCTGCCAGAGCACATACGGACTGATGCCGGGCGACTACACATTCCACGCATTCCAGCTCGCCCAGCGCGAGTTCCCCGAGCATGTCCTGCTCAATATCAACGACTACCTCAATAACGCGGCCTACACGAACCAGTCCCTCGACCTGCGCAGGCGCGGCTGCCGTGTCGATGTCCTCGGCTCACAAATGCACCTGTTCAACCCACAGCAGTGCCTCGATATCGCCGCCGGCAAACCGATCGAAACCCCGGAGATCGTCCGAAATAAGATGGCTACCCTCGCAAAGGCCAAGCTGCCGATTCATCTCAGCGAGATCACCATCACCGCACCCGGCGACGACGCCCGCGGCCGACAGATCCAAGCCGTCATCGCTCGCAACCTCTACCGCCTCTGGTTCAGTATCGAGCCGATGATGGGCATCACATGGTGGAACGTCGTCGACGACTGCGGCGCGCCCGGCGAACCGACCACGTCCGGGCTCTTTACGCGGGATCTGGAGCCCAAGCCCGCCTTCCACGCGCTGGACCAGCTCATCAATCACGAGTGGAAGACACACACCACCCTCCAGACCGATCCCAACGGCGGCATCCGGTTCCGCGGATTCAAAGGCCGGTACACGCTCACATGGACCAGTCCCGACGGCACCGCACAGGAGCGTACAGTCCACCTCGGAGCGACAACCGATCGGTAAGCGAACCAGGCCAGACCGGCGGAAGCTGCAAACCGAGAGCAGCTTCCGCCGGCTCAGGAAGCAAGGCCCGAGGCCCAATTCATTCAGCTCACGCCTTCGCCGCAGCCAGCTTGCGGATCGCGGCACCGACCTGGTCCACCGCCTGCCAATGCGCCTCCCGGCTCGCCTTCAGGGTCGGCATCCAGGCGGTCTGCATGAAGCCCTTCAATAGCTCCGGACTCAGATGGGCCGTGCAGAAATCGACCGTTCCCTGGAAATTCGTCGCGTTCGCCCAATTCGATCCCGTCGGGATCTGCTCGAACCCCGCCTTGTCCAGGTCCAAATACGCCTGGACATACGCGACCTGCTCCGGATCGAAGCTCTCCGAGTAGTACCAGTTGCTCTGCAGGACGCTCTTCGGCATCCGACTCATAAAAAGCTCCGGATGATGCCAGTAGTAGTCGGACCAAATCCAGGCGCGGCTGCCGTTCTTCTCTACCTGTTCCACGAAGAAGAGGAAGTCCCGCCACCAGGTCTCGCCCTGGCGCACCACGACGTAATCATATTTCGCCTGGTGCCCCCACGTCTCCTCGTCATACCCCAGATGGAAGAGGCGCGGCTTGCCAAACAGCTCCAGCGTCTCCTTGATCAGATCGCCACACACTTCGAAGTACTTCGGCGTCGAGAGCATGCGGGAATAGACACCCAGCCAGGTGTCGTGCGCCGCCGAAAAATTCATCTTTGGAATCGGCTCCAGCCCGAGCCCGCGCAGGCGGTCCAGCTCCTTCGCCAGGCGCTCCTTGCCCCATGCACCCTCGACCGAGATCTCCGGGTGACTCTCAAACTGCAGCCCGTCACCCACATCGATCAGGATATAGTTCATCCCCAGCTCCGACATGCGTTGGGTCAGCTCCACCCAGAGCTCATCGTCAAAGCGGAGCTTCGGATCCTTGGTCACCCAGCTGACCTGGTCACCCTCCAGCTTACCCCAGCTCTCCACCGGTACGTCCGACCACATGTTGAAGCTCAAATGGATCAATGCACCCCACATCAACCCGTTTTTCCCATTCGCCGATTGTGGTTCAGCTCCCAACAGCTCGCCACCACCGGTCATCGCAAGCGCAGCCATCGCACCGCCCGATCGCACAAAATCACGACGTGATATATTCACAATTCCACCCCTTGCCATTGTTTGTTGAACCTTCCGTCTATCCGACTTTGCCGGTCAACCAACATCCTCCCACAACCAACCCGCCTCGGGTCAAGCCAAAGCCTGATTGGGTCTGAATGAAATGGAATACAAAAAAGAATTGGATCAGGGCATTGCCAAAACCACCCCAATAACCAGGCCGCAAAGGCCTTTGCGCCTCTGCGCCTCTGCGCGAGACCTCCGGATCCGAATGGATGATCGGCTCCGGCCGCGCGTGCATCCCTTCCACCGTCTCAACCCTCGACCCACTCATCAGTGGCCCGTGGCTCACCCGCACGCCCGCCGAGGGCAACCCAGGCCCACGCGAAGAGCACCAGGAATGTCAGATCACCGATGCAGAACGGTTTCCACATGTCCGGCAGATCAATCGTCAGCCAGTAGTACAACACCACCCCGGCATACGCCGCCTTGAGCAGGATGCCATACGGAATGAGATTGCGATTGCTTCCCGGATCCCACGCCACAGCCAGGAACATGAGCGCGAATATCAATAGCACCAGCGCCGGAAACTGGACATACCCCGGATGATTCGGCGGCGTCACCTTGTACCATGCGAACAGACGCCCGGAGGCGAACAAAAACGCCGCCCCAAGCAGGCCGTCGTAAAGCGCTGCGACAATGAACAGCACTGATATCGTCCGCTGACTCTTCATTCATGCCCTCCCTTCCTTCGCCTGCAACCGTGCACGCATGGCCTGCCTGAACCGCTCCCGCCGCCAATGCGTGAACTCATCGCCGTACATCTCCACCGCCAGCCGCTTGAACCCTTCATGCAGCTCATCCACCGTCATCAGCGCCGGCTTGAAGTTGATGTCGAACAGGGTGCACGTCTTCCAATTGCTCGGCTCAAGCAGCCGATCCTCCGCCTCCAGGCGCGCATAGAGCGGGGTCCCGGGGAACGGCGTCAGGACCGTGATTTGCACCTCGTACAGCTCGGTCTCCCGCACGAAATCGAGGACCTGGTCGAAGATATCAGTCGTGTGCCCGTCCAGCCCGATCACAAAACAGCCGTTCACCGTGATGCCATGCCCCTGGATCGTCCGGATCGCGTCCCGATAATCCGGCAGCTTCCGATGCTTCCAGTCGTTGCGCAGCTCCAGGCCCGTGAGCCCGGCTTCAACCGGACTCTCCAACCCGATCAACACCTGCGCACACCCGGATTCACGCATCAGCTCAAGCAGCGCATCGTCCTCCGCCACCGACAGATCGGTCTCCGCAAACCACCTCAGCCCCTTGCCCTTGAGCCGACCCAATAACTCCCGCCAGTACGCATGATTCACAAAGCTGTTGTCATCGGCGAACTCGAGAAACGGATGCGCCCAGATCGTGAGGATCCGCTCGATCTCCGCAATCACCTTCTCCGCCGGTTTTTGTTTATACTTTTGGGTCAGCACCACCGAACTGGCACAGAACTCGCACTGGTGCGGACAGCCGCGGCTCGTCTGGACCGTCAGCCGGTTGTACTTGGAAATGTCCAACAGCTCAAACGCTGGCATCGGCGCGTCGGCCAGGTCAAACCCATCGCGGTCCGATCGGTAGTACCGCTGCAATCGCCCGCGCTCCACATCCTCCAATACCTGCGGCCACGCACACTCACCCTCGCCGACCACAACCGCGTCGCAGTGCTGCGCCGCTTCCTCCGGGACCGCCGTCACATGCGGTCCGCCAATCACCGTCGGCACACCCTTCGTCCGAAACCAGTCCGCCAACTCATAGGCCTCGTCGATCTGCGCGCTGTACGTCGAGATCGCCGCCAGATCCAGCTCCGTCGGCAACGCGTCCAGCTGCTGAAGGTCCGGCACCTCCACATACTCCAACCGATGCTCCGCCGGCGTCATCCCCGCCAGCGTCAACAGGCCCAAGCTCGGCAGCGAGGCGATCGTCTTGCTGCGCTCCACAAACCCAGGCAGCGTCAGCCCCAACTGAAGCAGTTCAGTGTCACATACTCGAATCCCACTCATGGGGAACATGCCGATATTCATGATACGAGAATCCTCCAGAGGAACAGGGCGATGCCAATCGTGACCGAGCCCGCAGGAATGAAGAACAGGTTGCGAAACCACGGCCTCCACGCGGATAAATAACAAACCGCCGGCATCGCGATCGCCCCGATAATCAACAAAATGGAAACAACACCGAGCCCGGACTCCAGTCCGAGCGCACGGACCGTGAGCGCAAAGAAAAGATTGATCAGGCCGATGCCGAAAAAGGAAATATGCGCCAGCCGCGTCATCCGTCGCTGCCAAGAGCCATACCCGCCCAGCCATTCGCTCTCATAGAAGAAAAGCCCCGGAATCGCACCCGCCAAACATCCGACCAAAAACCCGATCCACCCCGCATAAAGATTGATATCCATCGCGGTAAACGAACCTCCCTCAACCTGGGACCCCCAACCGCCACCCCGGCAGCACACCACATGTAAACCACCAACAAGCACATGCTGTAAAGAAAGAATCCGGCCTCAGCGACCGGATGCCAGATGCCCAGGGCCTCTGGCGCGAGCAACTGCGAGTCGCCTACCCCTCTTATTAGCCTTCCCCGTACACGTACCCGTACCCGTACCCGTACCCGTACCCGTACCCGTACACGTACCCGTACACGTACCCGTACACGTACACGTACACGTACACGTACACGTACTCCTACTCCTACTCGTACTCGTACTCGTACTCGTCCCCGCCGCATCATCGTGTGCGTGTACGT
>CALLYA010000281.1 GCA_937875495.1 uncultured Verrucomicrobiota bacterium | reverse complement strand
TCGGTCGGATCGGTCGGATCGGTCGGATCGGTCGGATCGGTCGGATCGAAATCGAAATCGGGATCGGGATCGGGATCGGGATCGGGATCGGGATCGATCCCTTCCCTGTATGGCGCCTGGCCCTCATGGAGCGCTCAAACCACGCTGCCGAGTTGTGTCAGCACCGCAACACCGCTACCCGGTTTCTCATGTCCGATTCCCATCACGCGTCCATCGATACCGATTCCGATAGCGACCCCGACCCCGATCTTGTTTCGCCATCTACCTTTCTTTCTCGACCGGATGTGGGGAAGCCTCCCGCAGAGGGCGCGGTGGCGTTTTCGACCTGGCCGTGGGGGTGGGTTGGGTCCATGCCCTGATCCAGCCCTTGTTCTGAGAGGGGTGGGTATCCGTTGCCTGCTGTCCAAGGCAGTTGCAGAAATTCCCTCTCCTTCCCATCCCCCCGCCTCTGCGCCTCTGCGCGAGTCCTCCCCATCCCCATCCCGCGAATCGCGCTCGAATTACGGTGGGTCCAAGAGCGTAACGGGCAGCAATCCACGGACGGAGTTGCCGAGGAAGAGCGCGGATGCATGGGCGAGATCGTTCAGGGTCAGGACGCGTTCCTCGGCCTTACCGGCCTGGAGCAGTTCCATGCGAAGCCTGCCGGGCAGGAGGCCGCATCGGAGCGGCGGGGTATAGAGGGTTCGGTCGATTTGCAGGAAGAGGTTGCCGATGGTGAACTCGGTCCATTCTCCGTCGGGATTAAACAGGAGCGCTTCGTCCGCCCCATCGGCTTCTGCGAGTGCGGTCTCATAGGTTCGGCGCAGGGTGGTCTTATGGTATAGGAAGGGATCCCCAGGATCGATGGGGTGGGCGGCCAGCCGTGCGCGCAGGGGGTGCGGGAGCGGGGTCAGTTCGGTCGCTTCGGCATGGAACGTGCCGTCCTTTTGCAGTGTGATGCGAATCTTGTGCGGTTTGAGGGGGAGTCCGTTTTCCAATGCCCTGAGGTATTGGTTGATTGCCTCGGGATCGATCGCAAACTGGAAGTAATCGGCGGATGCCTGCAGGCGTGCCAGGTGGAGATGGAGGCGGCTATACCGTTCGATCGGGGTCCAGCGCAGGGATTCCAGGAGCATGAATTCGGGCGGGGCGGGCCGAAGGATCTCTGCCTTGGTTCGGCACTCCTCGAATTCGTGGGCGGGGGCTGAGTCGATCACGATTCCGCCGCCGACGCCGTATTCCATGGTTTGCCGCTGATGATCGAAGAGGAGGGTGCGGATGGCGACGTTGAACTGTGCCTTCCTGCCGGGTGCGATCCAGCCGATGCTGCCGGTATAGATATTGCGGGGCGTGGTTTCCAATTCGGCGATGAGTTCACAGGTGCGCAGCTTGGGTGCACCGGTGATGGAAGCCGCGGGAAAGAGCGCCTGGAAGATCTCCGGAATCCCACTGCTGGTGCGCGCCTCGACGGTGCTCGTCATCTGCCAAAGGGTAGGGTAGCGCTCGATGGTGAAGAGTTTCGATGTATGGACGGTGCCGATGTCCGCGATCCGGCCGAGATCGTTCCGGGCCATATCGACGATCATCAGGTTTTCGGCGCGGTTCTTGGGATCGCGTGCCAGGGCCTCGCCCTGACGCTGATCCTGTTCGCTCCAGTGGCCGCGCGGGGCTGTGCCCTTCATGGGGATGGTCACGATATGGTTGCCGTCGAGCCGGAAGAAGAGCTCGGGTGACGCGGAGGCGACGGACCAGCGGTCGAGGTTGAGAAAGGCGCCGACTCCGTTGCCTTGCCGTGCGATCATGTGCAGAAAGAGGGGCCACGGCGCGATCCGGCTCTCTGCGTGGAGACGGAAGGTGAAATTGGTCTGGTAGGTATCGCCGGCGGCGAGGTACTCGCGGATCCGGTGGATACCCAGTTCGTAGTCGGACTGCTCAATGGATGGGGTCCAGTCGATGACCGGGCTGACGCCGGCCTCGAGCGGCATGTAGGGCAAATCGGGGCCGACCGATTCGACGTGTTCGAAGAGGTCGAACCAGACCAGTGGCAGCTCGCCCGGTGTGCGCGTTCGGAGCCTGGGGTCGAGTCCTGCCCCGGCCTCATACGAGAGGTAGCCGACGGCGTGACAGGCATGGGCATGCACGGCGTCGACCGCGGCCTGGAGGGTGGTGAGCACCTCGCTCGGCCGGGTCGTCCTCAGGCGGCCGATCCGGCCGGTAAACCGCTGCCATTGGCGTGAACGCGTGTCGAAGATCAAGGCGGTTGGTACAGAATCGGACATGACTGCCTTGTGGAATGATGCCGGCATGCCTCCCGGTCAGGGCCGGCGGGTCATTGCATTCAAGTCTTGGAGGCGAAGGTGATCTCGTCGAGGCGGCGGCGGAACTCTCGCATGACCAAGCCGTAGAGGGCGTCACCCAGGAACTGGTCTTCCACACCGCAATCGATATTGGGGTTGTCATTGACCTCAATGACCACGATCCCGTTCGGGGTCTCCTTCAGGTCGACGCCGTAGAGGCCGTCGCCGATGAGGTTGGCCGCGCGAACGGCGGTGCGGACGACGTTCTTGGGTGCCTTTTCGACGGGTAGGGTCTCGGCGGTCCCCGCGGAGCGGATTCCGCGCGGGCCGTGCTTGACGATCTGCCAATGTTTTTTGGCCATGAAATACTTGGAAACGAAGATCGGCTTACGGTTCAGGACACCCACACGCCAATCGAATTCGGTGTAGGTGTAAGCCTGTGCGAGGATGAGCTCGGAGTGTTGAAACATGTCCGTGGCGACACGCTCGAGTTCACGCCGGTTTTCGGCCTTGGAGACCCCGCGGGAGAAGGAGCCGTCGGGGACTTTCAGGACGACGGGATAGCCGCAGATCTCCTCTGCCTGATCGAGATTGTCCTCGGTGAGGATGACGGTGGCGGGGGTGTTGATCTTGTGTTGATTGAGGAGCTCGGCGAGGTAGACCTTATTGGTGCAGCGCAGGATAGAGAGCGGGTCGTCGATGACGACCATACCCTCGCGTTCGGCGCGGCGCGCAAAGCGATAGCTGAATTGGTTGACCTGGGTAGTGGTCCGAATGAAGAGGGCGTCGAACTCACTGAGCCGAGCGAAATCGCGTTGGGTGATCAGCTCGACGTCCAGGCCATGGTTACGACCGTACTCGATGAACTTTTTGATCGCCTTTTTATTGGAAGGCGGCAGCGCCTCCTCCGGGTCGTACAGGATGGCGAGGTCATACTGATACTGGCGAGGGGATCGAGGTTCGCGCCAGCGCCGGCTGAACGCCTCCTCCAGGGCGTTGGCGAAGGTGCCGCGTTGGGATGCGGGAATCTGCTGGATGCCGATGGCCCGGACCTCGTGCAGCCGCCACTGGGGCGCGCGCCGAAAGGTGATGCGCAGCAGGGGCGCGCGAAAGGTGTCAAAGACTTCACGTGCGATCCCGGCAAAGGCAGGTTCCTCGCAAGTGCCGAAATAGACGTTGACATCATAGCGGCGCGATTCCAGGCCGCGAAGGAGACGACGGGCCCTGCCGTCGAGTCCGTCACGCGGGGAGAATGCCGCGGGACGCGACAGATCCTGGCTCGTCCGCACAGAGGGGATGACCCGGTGCCCGCGGGCCTCTGCGAGCAACGAGCAGTAATAGCCCATACCCAGGTAGGCGAGCGAACGGCAGAGGTTGATGACGTAGAGTCCGTTGTCCTGAACAAACTCCGGATTGCCCAGGTATTCCTTGGCGGTCGTGACACGCACCTGCGGGAAATCGGCTTTCCAATCTTTTTGGTTTTCAACGACTACAATGACATCAGGCATGGTTGCAGCAGTCCTCCCTAGAGGGATGAATTACGACCACGGTTCTCAGATGTGCCTTGCCGTACCGAGCCATCTTCGTGAAGTTTCGGCGCAGGATCGGCATGTTGATGCTGTCTACGAGGGTTTCGTCCTGTTCGATATCGATGTAGGGGTCATGGAGGTAAATGTAGTTGCCTGCGAAGCCGGTGACGACTACCCAGTGCGGGAATCGCTCCCTATAGATCGGATAGGAGCTGATCAGGACCAGCGGAATCGAGCCATTCTGGAATTGAGCCTCGAGTTCGTCGAGTCCGAGCGGGCGGTGATGGATTGGGATACCGCATTCGAGCGCCTCTTCGAGCATGTCTTCGTGCACGAGGCGCATGACCTCTTTCTTCTCGTGATTGCGGACGGAATCGACCAGGAAGGTGCCGCGTTCGCTGAGAAAGACCTCGGCGCCGAAACCGCGGTACCATGCCGCGAGGGCGAGTCCGAGCGGACCGCATCCGCCGTGACCCGAGTTCATGAATACGGTGTTTGCCTCGCGCCACAATCGCAGTTCGAGCTTGCGATCGAGCACCAGACCGGGCTTCATTGCGGACATCGCCATCATCAGGCATGCAGGACCGC
Source organism: uncultured Verrucomicrobiota bacterium (assembly GCA_937875495.1). Taxonomy (GTDB): domain Bacteria; phylum Verrucomicrobiota; class CALLYA01; order CALLYA01; family CALLYA01; genus CALLYA01. The sequence goes on along the minus strand of CALLYA010000281.1, from coordinate 6,397 downwards.
AGGTAAAGTCGAGGGTCTGGGCATAATAAGGCACCCGCGCCATCTCCTGAGTGAGCTGAGGTGGGATGGACTTGTGGAACCGCAATGCGTCTTGGTGATCCTCGTAATAGTTGGAGAGGAGGCCGAACGGTTTGTACCCGAGGAGGCGATACAGACGGATTGCCGCATCGTTGTCCTGACGCACCTCCAGGCGGATCTCACTGCACGCGTTGGCCTTTGCGGCGGCCTCGGCGGCCTCCATCAATTGCCGGCCCATGCCGTGTCCCCGCGCCTCAGGCGCGACGGCGATCGAGTAGACCCGCGCCATGGTCGTACCACGGCTGAACAAGACAATGACATAGCCCAGGAGCTGTCCGTCTCTCCGGGCGAGGAGGGTGCGGGCGTGGCCTCGGGTGATCAGGTGGCGGAAGCTCCTGCGGGAGATCCGATCGCTCTGAAAACAACGTTCTTCAATGCTGACTAGGTCGTCGATGTCGTCTGGTGTGGCGCAAAGTATGATTGTCTCGGTCATGGCCGTCCGATGGCGAGGTTCCCATCTCTGATCTGAACAGCATCATCCATCATGAGAACCGGTTGTCCAGACCCAGCGAGAAGAACCTGGATGTGGAGCGCGGAGTCGTTTCAACAACTCGGGCCGAGCGGACTCAGGTCCGGGTGATGGTCCGGTCTTTCCAGCGGAAGGCGCAGACGGTGATATCGTCGCTCTGTGGGGCGTCTCCTGCAAATGCGCGGACCGATTGGAGGGTGTCCTGAACCATTTCCGAGGGTGATTTCTGCTTTGAACGAGTGAGGACCTCGATCAAGCGGTCGTCTCCATAGAGATCCTGATCGGTATTCATCGCCTCGACGACGCCGTCGGTGTACATGAAGACAACCTGTCCGTCCTTCAGTTGGATCTGGCCCCTCTGGAACTCCATCCCTTCCAGGGGCCCCACGAGGCAGCCCTGTGTCTTGGGGAATGGCGACGGACCGGAAACGGGGTCGACGAGGTAGGTCGGGTTGTGACCGCCGTTGGCGAATTGCACGACGCCGGTTTCCGGGTTGAGCACTGCACAGAAGAGGGTGAGGAACATGTTGGTCTCGTTCCCCACGGACAATTCGTCGTTGAGCAGGGTCATCGCCAGGGCGGGATCTGGATTGGCGCGGATCATACCGCGAAGGAAGGTGCGTGACACCGTGACGAAGAGTGCCGCGGGCACGCCCTTGCCCGAAGCGTCACCCAGGGCGATGTAAACCAGGTTGTCGCCGAATTGGAAATAATCGTAAAAATCGCCTCCGACCTCGCGTGCAGGCTCAAGGAAGGCCGAGAGTTCAAAGCAAGAACAGGGACCTGTAAACTCTTGCGACTTGGGGAGCAGATCGAGTTGGATCTGGCGTGCGATCCGCAGGTCGCTCTCGATCCGTTCACGTTCCGCGGTTGTCGTCTTGAGCTCCTCGATATGGAGAATGAGGTCGCGTTTCATCGCCTGGAAGGAGGCGCCCAGGTGAGCGACTTCGTCCTGGCCGGGGATGACAGGAATCTCGGTATCCAGTTTTCCCGAAGCGATTTGGAGTGCCGCTTGGTCCAGTGCCTGAATGGGATGGCTGATGGAGCGACTGATCAGCAACGAGAGCACGATCAGGCCGAGCGTACCGATCAGCCCGAGGATGATCTTGAATTTGGTGAATGTGAAGAGCTTGGCCATGATGACCTTGCGCGGGAACAGCGCAGCCAGGGACCATTCCGTGCCGAGGACCGGCGTGTAGGCCATCCAATAGTCCTGCTTGTTGAAGGGGCTGTAGAAGGGCACGAAGCCGGAGCCGCTGGAGATCATGTCGCGTCCGATCTCTCGCAGACGGGGATCATGGAAACGTTCCGCGACGCTGAAGATGCTCTCGGTCAGGACCAGTTCCTGAATCGGGTGCGCGACGATGGCGCCGGTGCTGGATAGTAGAAAGGCGTACCCGCTCTCGCCCAGTTCCAGCTCCGCGAGGAGCTGGATCAGCCAGTCCAGAGAGACATCGCCGGTCGCCACGCCACGGAACAGCCCCGAATCGGGATCGGTCAGCGGCACGCTGTAGGTGACCATCAGTTGATGGCTCTCCGGGTCGAAATAGGGATCGGTCCAGATCGGCGCGCTCATGTCCCGTGGCAAATTGTACCAATCGTAGGTCCAGTACGAGTAATCGCCCGCCTCGGCGAGGTCCGCCCATTCGATGGTCTCGTCTCCCCGGAAGACGTAAGGGATGAACGGGGTCGTGTCATCCTCGCCGATGCCATTGCCGAAGGCCAGGACCATTCCGAACACCTCCGAGTGGGCGGAGACCGAATTGAGCAGGAGATTGACCGCCTGATCGCTGGAGAAGTCGTTGTTATCGATGACGATCGCCACTTCCTGGACGATCTTCTCGACCGCCCGCTTCACGACTTCCATCTTACCGGCCGTTGACTGCGCAAGGCTCGATGCCTTTTCCTTCAGCTCCTGCTGGATCATGCGCCGGGCGGCGGTGTAGTCCACGATCGTGATGACGGTGAGCATGAGGCCGACGCCGAGGATGATCAGCAGTGTGAGGCGGGTGCCAATATTGAAATTACGGAACACGGGTTTGCCCTCGAAAGACGTCGTAAGCGGGAATGTTGTCGATGATGTGCTGATCCTTGACCCAGCGGGCCGTCGTTTCGTAGTCCTCCCGGGACAGCTCGCCGAGCGTCCAACGATCTCCCTCCTCAGGGAAGATGGAGCGCAGAATGACCTGCAGCATCCATCGCATATGGGTGCGGTTGGTGGGGAGGCGTTCCTGTTCGACGTAGCCCATTACGATGTCGAGTGCCTTTTCCGGGTTCTCGCGGGTGTATTCCCACCCACGCAGGGAGGCCTCGGCGACCATGGCACAGGCCTCCGGGCTCTGTTCCCACACGTCACGTCTGCACAAAATGGCGTCTTCCGGGAAATTGACCCCGTAATCGCGCAGGAAAAAAACGGTGAGTTCCTCCCGGTCGATCCCGGCCAGGTAGACCATGTTCAACTCGTTGTACTCCATCCCGGAGCAGGCATCCACGCCCCCGCGCAGGAAGAGGCTGACCGTGTAATACTGCGGGACGACCACCGGCCGGATCCCGGTTTTGCCGAGCAGTACCTGGAACGGCGGCCGGAATTGCCCTTCCCAAAGGCTGATGCGCCGGCCGTTGAGATCCTCGATCTTGTGGATCCCTTTGGATTTGCGGGCGATGATGGCGGCATTCGAGCGGTTGAGCACCTGGAGGATGTGCACGAGCGGAAGCTGCTTCTCGTGGTACTCGATGGCGGTACTGAGCCAGGTCTGGGCGAAATCGACCCGCCCCTCCTTCATCAAGCGGACCCCGTCGCGATCCGGACCGCCGCGCATGATTTCCAAGGCGACGCCGGCATCCCGGTAGAAGCCCAGGTCTTGGGCGACATAGAGCCCGGCAAACTGGGCCTGTGGCATCCACTGCAACACCAACCGGAACGGTTCGCCATCCGGACGGGTTAGCAGCTGTTGTGCCTTGACGATGCCGCCGCCGACCAGCAGGAACAGGGTGACACCGAGGAGTTGGAGCAGGGCACGCACCCGAGGGGTATGCCGGGGTGCGAATCGACAGAGCAAAGATAGGGTGGAGTCAGCCATTGCTGGAGACGTCGCTTTCGGGAGGGGAAAAACAGGCGGAGGAATGAGCAACCTTACACCCGGCCGCTCGGGATCGGATTATTCGCCTTTGGCCTTGGCCTGAATGTTGTCGAAATAGTTGTCCGCTTCGGCCACGCTGGAGAAGACGCTCTGAGAGGGAAGCGCGTTGGCCACCTTGAAGACGGCTTCGATCTGCGGCTGCATATTGACGACCATGAACGGGGCGTTGCTCGCCTTGGCCAGTTTCATGGCCTTGAGCACCATGCGCAGCCCCATACTGCTGATGTATTCCAGGTTTTCCAGGTTCAATTGGAGCCCGCGGACCACGTTCTCGAAGACCATTTCCAGGGTGCGGTCGAGCTGAAGATAGGTATTCGTATCCAGCCTGCCGGTCAGGCCGATTTCAAAATAGGTCGGGCGGCGTTCCTTCATACTCACTTGCAACGACATTGCTCATTCTCCTATAGCCGGCCGGGGAGGCCGAGGGTCAGGTTCGAAAGGTGACGCGAACCCGGTTGTAGGGCTCCATGCGCTCGTATTCGAGCCCCTGGCTCATTTGTTTGACGAGGTGAAGCCCGAGCCCGCCGATCTGGCGGTCCTCGGGGGCTGATTCGAGATCTGGGGTCGGGGCGTCCTGGGGATCAAAGGGGTGGCCGTCGTCCTGCACCAACAGGACAATCTCCTCGGGGACCGTATCCTGGATGCAAACCGAGATCGAAATCGTGTGTGGATTGTCGTCGTCATACCCGTACTTCATCGAGTTGGTCACGAGCTCTTCCACGGCGAGGATGACCCGAAATGCCACGTCTTGCTGGATCCCACATTCGCCCAAAAACCCTTCCACGGCCTGCATGGCCGTTTCCAGCTGGCTCTCGTGGTTTGCAATCTCGATGTCGAGCTTCTTTGGGTTCATGGTATCGAACAGGCGGTACACTTCCATTCCCAAGCCGTCCCGGCCGCTTCTGCCCGAACCGATCGAGCGAAAGGCAGGACAACGGCAGGATGTTTGCCCCGTTCCGGAGGCTGCTCCAGCCCGGGCGGATGCCGGTACCGGGATCGGCAGGCCAAGCTACAAAAGGATCGTGTGAAACGCAATAAGATTTCACGCGCCGCCGCTGAATCCACAGTTGAAAGAACAATCGAAATCGAAATCGAAATCGAAATCGGGGTCGAGGTCGACTGAATCGATTGAATCGATTGAATCGATTGAATCGACTGAATCGAGGGAATCGAAGGAATCGAGGAAATCGAGGGAATCGAGGAAATCGAGGGAATCGAGGGAATCGAGGAAATCGGGGTCGGGGGGGATCGATTGAATCGATTGAATCGACTGAATCGAGGGCATCCGACTACTTCGCTTACCCGCGGCGGCCGATGCCGATGGTGTACATTCCGATCCAGGGCACGCGATACGGCAGGCGATGGAGGAGCTGGGAGAGCCGATCGGGGGTGCGATTCGGGGTGAAGGTGCCGACGGCGCAAACGCGGATATCGCGGAGCCCTGCCCGTTTCATGATGCCTCTGAGCGACAGCGGGGTGAATCGCAGGGCGCCGCGTTCTTCCGGTACCAGTGTGCTGAAGAGGGCCATTGCCGGATTCCACGCGTTGGGCTCGCAGACCAGCACGCGGTCCCGGGCGGTGCGCGCCATTTCCCGGACCACACGTTCCGGCTCGCCGATGTGGTGGAGGAGCTCCCAGCAATAGACGAGGTCGAAGCTTTGATCGGCGAACGGCAGTTGGTACGCGTCCGCTCGACAGAGCCGGGACCTGGGGAGCGGATTCGACGCGAGCATTTCCGGCGAGGCGTCACACCCGAAGATGACGGGGCAGATCCGTTGCATATACGCCTGCCCGAAGCCGTCACCGCACCCGACATCGAGTGCGGTCCGGGGCGGGGGTCCCCCCAGCGATTTCGCCAGCCATTCCACACGCTGGCGCGCGAATCGCTCCACCACCGGATGGTCAAACGCGCGCAGGTTGGTCCGGGTCCCCCAAAACTCCGCCTGTCTTCGGTCAAACGTCGATCGGTCCATCGCTGGAGGCTGTCCGAAAAGGTGGCTGCTTTCCCCATCCGGATCCCGAAAGCCTCCCGCAGAGGGCGCAGTGGCGTTTTCGACCTGCCTATGGGTGGTCGGTTCCATGCTCTGCCTCCAACATTTTCCGGGGAATTTTTAAGATATACCTGTTCAGCAGGCCTCGTCTTCCTCTACTCCTACTCCTACTCGTACTCGAACCTGCTCCCTCTACGTTCTCGGCGGTCGTCCTCCCCAGCCGACCCCGATCTTGCTTTGCCATGGACCTTTTCGGACGACCGCTGGTGAGAAAAGTCCTGCCACAGAGATCACCGAGAACACAGAGGCGCACGTTTTTTCCCATCTCAACGCAACCCGGCTGAAGTAGGGGTTGTCTCGTCGATGGCGAAAGGGAGAATCTCTCTGTGAACTCTGTGCCCTCTGTGGCTAAAGCCTCCGAAAAGGCGCGTTCCATCATCCGTTTCCTCCAGGCAATGGTTGCCGACCCCGATCTTGCTTTGCCATGGACCTTTTCGGACGACCGCTGGTGAGAAAAGTCCTGCCACAGAGATCACCGAGAACACAGAGGCGCACGTTTTTTCCCATCTCAACGCAACCCGGCTGAAGTAGGGGTTGTCTCGTCGATGGCGAAAGGGAGAATCTCTCTGTGAACTCTGTGCCCTCTGTGGCTAAAGCCTCCGAAAAGGCGCGTTCCATCATGCGTCGCCTCCAGGCAATGGTTGCCGATCCGTCCGATC
>CALLYA010000280.1 GCA_937875495.1 uncultured Verrucomicrobiota bacterium | reverse complement strand
CGGCGCCAGAGGCTGAGCCTTGTGGGTGGGTTTGGGTTGGGGGGTGTGGTGGCCTTGGGCGGGGAGGGCGCCACCGAGGGTGTGATCAAATTCGGGGCATTCGCGCTCCTCCAGCGTGAGCGCTCCGGTGGGACACGCGCCGATGCAGGCACCGAGTCCGTCGCAAAAGCTTTCTTTGACGAGTTTGGCCTTCCCATTCACCAAGGCGAGGGCGCCTTCCGCGCAATCGGTAATGCATTCGCCGCAGCCGTTACAGAGTTCCTCATCGATGCGGATAATCATTCGCCTGGCCATGGTCGTCATTCCTCGTGGGTGATGTTCGTTTCGAATCTGGTTTCCAGGGATTGCCTGTGTCAGGAACCAACATGCACCGATTGGGCGATCGGTTCCTTGACCCAAGTCAAGAGGTCGGTCCTTCGACAAATGCCATGATCCGCCGTATCCAAAATCGAAATCGAAATCGAAATCGGGATCGGGATCGATGGAACGTGTAATTCGTCGTGGACACCGCCCCTCGATCTCTCCCCCTATGCCATCGGCTGGATGGGCACGGTTCAATCATCTCCCACTCCCCATTCCCCCTGGGCCGAAGGTTCACTGAATTCGATATGGAAATACGCGGGCGGATTTCCTATGGTTCGTGGGCGTTGAGGATTGGCATTGGGCGCGGACGCGATGATGGATCCTATGGAAGAAAACCAAGAGTCACGATCGCGGAAGTGGAAAAGACCCCGTTCCATGGCTTGGGCCTGGGCGGGCCTCTTTTTCATCTCCTTTGCGCTGTTGGCGTTTGCTGCGCTTTCAGCCCTGACCCATGCCTACTCGCGGTCTTCCCTCCTCGAGCGGAATTCGCTCCACTGCGCTTGGCGGGTTTGGCAAGGATTGGGGGACCTCGAACGCGGTTTGGACCGAATGGCGAGGGCCGCCGAGAGGGGGACCGCGGAGGACTTCGGGTTCACGCTCCATCAGGTCCGCAGCATCCTAGAGGAGCGTGCATGGGTTCTGGATTCATTGCCGGTCTTGGCAGAGTGGAACGAGTTGGAAGAGATTGCGTCTGAGCTGAATTCCTGTTGGGGTGAGATCCACCAGCAGGTTCAGGTGTGGTCACAGGGCGAACCATCCTCCGAGAGTGGCGCCGCGGCTCTGCTGGTTCGAGATTGGAACGAGCGGATCCGGGACTTACGCGGTCGGATCATCGCGCACTTGAATGCGACTCCGCTGGTGCGTCGTCATCCTTCGGACACCGCCTTTTTGCTGATCTTATTGCTTTTGTCCCCTGCTGGTGTGGCGTTTGTGGCACGCGCTCTTTGGTCCGCCCAGCGGGGGCGATGGGGCACCCGCTGGGCGCGCGGGGCATTGTCGAGCGTCTGGCGGGACGAGGGCCCGGGTATTGATCCGATCCGCGAGCCATCGAAGACGAGCGGGGAGGCGGGTGGTGTTGAAGGCGGTACGATCCCGTTGGGGGTGGTGCTCTGTCGTGGGGGCGGGGTGATTGAGTACGTCAATGACGTGGCCTTGAGGATGATGGGGCTCCAGCGTCCGGAAGAGATCCTGGGACGCACCTGTGAGGAGGTTCACAGGGAGCGGATGTACGAGCTTGGTGGCAAAGAGGTCGAGTTGGCAGCTCAAACGGATCCGACCCAGCTCTTTCTGGATTCGGAGGGGCGGCCCATCTCGATTCAAAGGACCGAGATCCCGTTGGAATTGGGGAAAGAGAATGCGGTGCTTTTCGGTTTGCAGGATCTCCGTGACACCCGCCGGTTTCAGCGGCAGCTGTTGGATCAGAAGGAGTGGCTGGAGGTCATCCTGGAGAGCATCACCGACGCGGTGGTCTCGACGGATGCGCACGGGATGATCACGTTCATGAATCCGGTCGCATTGGCCTTGAGCGGCCAGGATCCGAATCAGGTGCTGGGGCGTCCGGTGCGGCAGGTTCTGCCGATTGTCGAGGAGGGCACGGGCCGGTTGCTGCCGCACCCGGTGGACGAGTGTCTACGGGAAGAGCATCCGATGCATTCGGGCGGCAACTCAGCGCTCTCCACGCGCGGAGGAGCTCTGGTACCCGTCGATGACAAGGCGGCTCCCATCTTTGACCACGACGGTCATCTTCGGGGGGCGGTGCTGGTGCTGCGTGATAACTCCGAGCAGCGTGCCGTCGCGCGAACCCTGGAGGAGAGTGAAAACAAGTATCGGCAGATGTTCGAGTTCTCACCGGAGGCGATCGTCCTGCTGGATCGCAACGGGACCGTTTTGGATGTCAACAAGCGGGTGGAGGATCTCCTGGGTTACTCCCGGGCGGATGCGATCGGCAAGGGCCTGATCAGCCTGCCCTTCTTCCCATGGCGGAGCAAGGTGAAGGTCCTTTCGCGGTTTGCGAAGCGTCTGAGCAATCGCAATATCCCGCCCTATGAATTGGAGTTTATCACCCGATCGGGCGAGCGAAAGGTCGGGTTGGTACGTGCGACGCTGATGCGCAGTGGGGACGGTCGGGACGTCAAGGACCTTGTCATGGTGATGGATATCACCAAGCAGAAGCGGATCGAGGAGTCGCTTCGCAGGCGGGATGCGATTTTGGAGGCGGTGGCCCGCTCCTCCGAGGCGCTCTTGCGCAATAAGGTCTGGGAGGAGAGTGCCGATGAGGTGTTGAGAATGTTGGGTCAAGCGACCGGGGTCAGTCGCGTCTACATCTTCAAGCATCTCCTCGGACTTGACGGCGAGAAGCGTTCGGAGCCCCAGTTCGAATGGCATACCGGTGGAGCGCGCTCCTATTTTTCCTTGGCTGGGTATCAGTCGATTTCGCTCGCAGACGGCCGGTGGACGCGTTGGATCGAGATCCTGGAGCGCGGGGATGTGATTGCGGGTAACACGGAGGGATTCCCTGAAGACGAGCGCGATCAGCTGCGGGCGATCGATACCTTGTCCTTGATCATCGTCCCGGTCTTTCTGGAAAACAGTCTTTGGGGGATCCTCGGCTTTGATGACTGTGAGAACGAGCGCGAGTGGTCGAGCTCGGAAATTGAAGCCATCAAGGCGGGTGCGGCCACGCTCGGCGCGGTGTTGTACCGTGCACGCTCAGAGCAGCGGCTGATTGAGGCCCGCCGGCGGGTGGCGGAGGTTGCCTCTCGGATCCAGCAGAACCTGCTCCTGGGCCAGATACCGTTCGGGATTCCACGCCTGGAAATCGCGACCCTGGCGATTCCGTCCGAGGAAGTGGATGGCGATTTCTATGAATTCATTGAGCATGGCGAACAGCATTTGGACATCATGATCGGGGACGTCATGGGCAAGGGCCTGCCTGCGGCCCTGTTGGGTGCGGGCGCCAAGAGCCAGCTCATGCAGGCGGTTTGGAAGGGCCTCCAGGGTCAGAACGGGATCGGAATGGTTCCGATGTCCAGGGTCATGGAGGAGATGCACCGTCGTCTGGTCCCCCAGCTGATCGCGTTGGACAGTTTTATGACCGTCTTTTACGGGCGGTTCGATCTGGAGCGTGGGGAACTGGACTTCATTGACTGTGGGCATACCAAGACGCTTTGTTTCCGGGCGGATCAGGGGGTTTCCGACACGATTGAGGGCTCCAATATGCCCTTGGGATTTGCGCCGCAGGAGGTCTATGAGGAATTCCGAACATCGATCCGTCCGGGTGACGTCTTCCTTTTGTACTCGGATGGTGTGACCGAAGCGATGCGGGCCGACGGTGAGATGTTCGGGCTGGAGCGGCTGAGGGAGTTTCTCACTACTCATCAGGCATTGGGTCCGGGCGATTTGTTGCGGCAACTGCGGCAGACCGTGGAAGAGTTCCAGCTTGGCGCGCGACTGGGCGATGACTTTACCTGTATCGCCGTACGGATCCGGCAGGAGGAATCGAGTGCGCCGACGGTATTGAGCATGCTGATGCGTGGCGGGTTGGCCGATCTGGCTGAGTTGCGTGAGTTCGTCGGCATTCTATGCAACAGCTCGAAAGAATACCCGGTTTCGGAGGAACAGGTTGGACTGCTGCAACTGGCGGTCAACGAGGCGGCCGCGAACATCATTGAGCACGGTCATCCGGACGGGCTGGCACCGGTCCTGGTCGAGGGTGAGATCCAGGGTTGGATGATCCGATTCCGGCTCTTCCATCACGGCATCGACTTCACGCCACCGGAGGCGATCGACACCCACGAATTCGACCTGGAGCAGTTTCGAGGCTTCGGGTTGGGGATCATGTCGCGCATTCTGGACGACATCCGGTACACGGTTGAGGCGGACGGCCGGAAGTGTGTGACGCTGGAGAAGGACCTCCGAGTATCCTCCCTCGATTGACGCATCAGGGTTGAGGGAAGAGTCGCTGGATAGCCCCAAGGGAGAGGGCCATTCAATAGGGAAGGTCAGCGTCCTCGTCGAACAATAAGGTCGGATCGGGAGGCGGTAGTTTCCGCTCAATTGGATCCGGATGCCTGAACTTCGGCGCTGGTCCATCCGACTCTGGTTCTCCCCCGTACAACTCATGAAGAAGTTCATATTCCCCGTTTTGCATGAGCCATATCGGGTCCGCATTCTCTCTGATGAATTCTTCAACGGACATGCCTTCGATCGTCACCGGTCGTTTGACCCGTTTCTGCTTTCCGTTGACAAAGATCGTCATGTACTCCAGCCGCCGGCGCTTTTTCTCACGCTTCTCTGCGGCGGTAAGCTTCCGCTGCTTCTTGGGCTTGCGGTTTTTCTTCTTTTTCTTGCTCATAGCGCTGGGGCCTGAACCAGGCTGCTTAAGGAAGGGTTGAAGGGAAGGGTGGGAGAAAGGGAAGGGGCAACGATAACTTGGAAGACACGAAGACGCGAAGGTTAGGAAGGAGAGGTTTGCTTGCGGGGTTGAGAGGATCGCGGAAACAGTCCTGGTCCGCTGAAAACGGAATTTCTAAAAAAGTTCTCCCAAGGTAGGGATTTGAGCATTGAGTCTACCCACTGCCGTAGCCAAGTCGAAAACGCCACCGCGCCTCTGCGCCTCTGCGCGAGGCTCTCCGGCTCCGGATGGTCTTCTGCCTTTTCCCTTTTCCCTTTTCGGATGATTTCAGTCTGGCTTGTGGTGTGGGCTATGGCTTCGTACCGACGACGCGGTAGAAGCGGCTGCCGGCAGTTGCAGCGGGATCGGTTGCCTGCATGGTGCCGGCGACGCCGGGAAGGTTGACTGCTCCGGTGAGATTGGCCCAGGCCGGCCCGCTGTTGATGCTCGCACGGTATTGAACGGTAAAGAGCCATCCGGTCATACCGTTCCATTCGATGACTTTACCTGCGGGTGCCTTGCGGATGGCGGTGATTTGGACCATCAGGGGCGCGTCGGCATCGCGCAAGACCGCCACCCAGCCGCGGGTGTTGAGTCCGCCGTAGGACCCGGCAAGGGCTATGTCCGGGAAGCGGTTACCGGTGAAGTTACCGATGACGAAGCAGCTTCCCATTTTAGAGCCGGACATGCGGTGGGTGGGTGGTGGGGCTTCCATTCCGAGATCGGCCTCGGTGAGCAGTGCGTAATTTGTCGCGAGGTTCGCCTTACCATAGATCGTGTGAACGATTCCATCGGCGCGCGGGTTGGATGCGCTGGCCTGCCAAGCGTGACTGCTGACGGAGATATCGCCGATGCCGTCGCCGTTGACATCCTCGGCGGAAACGGCTTTGCCGGTATAGAACAGCCTCGGATTGCCGCCCAGGATCATTGTGACATCGGCCGCGGTCGCGAGATCGAGGGTGGCGGGGAATGGCTTGCGACCGAAGACGACTTCGGCCTTTCCAACTCCGGTGGAGCCCGGCACGCCGAGCATGGAGAGTGGGGAGCCGATGACCAGATCGCCGATGCCGTCGCCGTTGACATCTCCGATGGCGAGGGGATGACCGTTGATATTGGTGACGAGCTCGCCGCCGGTGCGGTCATCGGCCTCTGCGCCGGAGATGACGCAGCCGGCCACGGTATCGATGCTCAGGGTACCGGTCCGCCTGGCTGCACCGAAGAGGAGATAGACCTTGCCGGTTTCGGACTTGGCACCCGAGTCCTCCCATGGTGCGCCCATGGCGAGGTCGGCCTTACCGTCCTTATTGAGGTCGCCGATGGCGAGGGATTTGACCTGGAATGGGGAATTGCCTGAGTTGCGCACGATGGTGGCACCCGCTCCGGTCTTGAGATCGAAATGTGCCGGCCAGATGACCGATGTACGACCGTAGACGATGTAGACAGCGCCGTCGGAATCGCGGGCGACATTCATCGGTGGGTCGGTGAGGTTGTTGGAGAGGTCATCGGCGATGATCAGGTCATCGGTCCCGTCGGCATCGATATCGCCGACGGCCAGGGCGGAGTAGTGCGCGACATCGCGACTCAGTGTGATATCGACATCGGTATCGAAATCGAGGAGGCCGGTGAAGCTGGGACCGCCGAAAAAGATCCCGATTTCGGCCTTGTCCGGTTTTGCGTTGGCCGGGTTTTCGTCTTGTGCGACGACGACGAGGTCATCGAAGCCGTCGGCATTGAGATCGCCTGCGGCCAGGAGTGTGCCGACGGAGTGATCGAGGAAGGACCCGTAGATGATGACATTTTCATGCACCGGTTTGGGCGGGGTACCTGCGAACTGTCCGACTTGCACCTGTTCTCCGGGACCGGGCAGGGCGTCGAATTGGGAGCCCCCGAAGAAGACGGAGACGAGGCCGATCCCGAAAACCTCCTCGTTGATGTCGTGTTCAAAGAAGGACCCCAAGACGAGGTCCTGACGGCCGTCTCCATTAAAGTCGCCCTTTGTCATTGAGTACGGCATATGCGCACCGAATGATTTCCCCACGATCTCCACATCGAACGCGTCTTTCACCTTGATCGTGGTGATCCCGATCGCGGACGGAAGCAACCATAACGGCAATAGGGCACTAACCACGAATGAACGTGAAACACTCTGTATACCGGCACACATGGAATGCATACTCATCCCTGCCTCCTGATTGACCCAGAGCCAGCTTGATTGAATCAATGCAACAGCCCGACGGCTCCCAAACCCAGCCTCCTGGAACCGCGCAAATATTGGCAAATTTCGGACTTTAGGGTCAACTAAAAAATGGGGCGTGATCGGGGGCGTGTGCTTTCGATCGATTTCGACCATGATCTGACGGATCGGCCACCATGGCCTGGAGGGGACGCAGGAA
>CALLYA010000279.1 GCA_937875495.1 uncultured Verrucomicrobiota bacterium | reverse complement strand
TTCAACAACTGCCTTGGTCAACTGAATCGGTATCACTGAAAATACCCCCCAAAAAAGTAGGCTGCAGAGCATGGAACCTACCCACCCCGATAGGTTGGTCGAAAACGTCACCGCGCCCTCTGCGGGAGGCTTTCCGGGTCCGGATGGGGAGGTCGGGTTGAGAATGCGGCTACCTTTTCGGACGGGCTCTAGCAAGAGTCCGCCCGAAAAGCCCATTGGGGCATAGCTGAAGGTACTGCGGCTCCGGATGGGGAGGACTCGCGCAGAGGCGCTGAGGCGCAGAGGGGGGAGGGAATAGGGAGGACAGGGAATGCAGAAACGTCGAATACGCTTTCTGCAATTGCCTAGGTCTGCAGGCAGCGGATAACCCCAAAATCCCCCCCCCTATAAATGCTTGGATCAGAGCATTGGCCCAACCCACCCCCATTCGCAGGTCGAAACCGCCACCGCGCCTCTGCGCCTCTGCGCGAGGCTCTCCGGATGGGAATGGAGAGGTCAGGTCGGGAAAGCCATTGACCTTTTCGGACGGGCTCAAGCAAGAGGGTATTCGAAAAGGCGCGTTCCATCATCCGTCGCCTCCGGGCAATGATTGTCGATCCGTCAGATCATTGTCTGAATCGGGGTCGGGGTCGGTATCGGAATCGGAATCGGTCCCTGTTCTGTATGCCACCTTGCCCTATGAGTATCGCTCAAACCTCACCGCCGAGTTTTGTCAGCACCCCAACAATACGGTTGCGCTGCCCGGTTTTTTCTGTCCGAATCCCATCCCGTGTCCCTTCGATACCGAGACCGATAGCGACCCCGACCCCGATCTCGCTTCGCCATTGGCCTTTTCGGATGACCTCAAGCAGTCAACACTCCCGCTGAAGCAATCGGAGCGCGGTGTTCAGTCGACCGATTGAACACCTGCGCCCTGCTGTTCCGCACCGGTCAGCCAATCCAGGTCAAACCGGACAAAGGTCAGTGTCTGATACGCACTGCGGTCACCCGTCTCATACAGCAGCCCGACCGTGCCATCGGCCAGTATCGTGAGATCTGAATAGGCCGCCGCGCGCGCGTCGACCTGACGCGCCACCGGCCAGGTCCGCCCCTCATCCTCCGACATCCGCACCGTCATGCCCGCCCTGGCCGAGCTCGATCCCGGATTCGCAAAGAGCAGACGATCCCGGTCCCCACCATCGAGCGTGGAGCTGTAGCGAACCAGGCTTGCCTGACAGGTCGGATCCGGGAGGTCATAGCGAATCGGAGACCATTGTCCATCACCCAGTGTCAGCCCCCGCGTGTACGTCGCCCAAGCACGTTGCCCGGTCCGTCCGCCCGGTACACGCGAGGAAACCAGGATCTGGCCTGAATTCAACTCCACCATCTGGTTCTCGTTCAACTGCGGCGGAACCGTCGGGTTTACGTCCGGACTCACACGCCAGGTCGCACCATGATCCGTGCTGTATATGAAATAGGCACGCGCCCCCGTCCCGCCCGGTTCGGTGTGCTGCGAGGGGAAAAGAAGTGTGCCATCTCCTAGTTGAATGCCATGCCCCGGCCCCTGGAAGCAGACGCCCCAATTCTGATCGGCCTTCGCTTGGGCCGTGATGTTCATCGGCTCCGACCAGGTTCGGCCGTCGTCCTCGCTGCGGACCAATACATACTGGCCCGTCTCGTCAATCCCATGTCCCGGCCCCGAGCCAACGTAGGCGTGGTTGCCAAAGGACCATAGCGCCGCGACCCAGAGCGTGCCGGTCTCACGATCCACCAGGATCGCAGGGTCGCCCACCCCGTTGCCCATCGAACCGGGTACCGCTTTGTCATAATCGAGAATCGCCTTCGCCGGATTCGACCATTGCCAGGTGTTGCCATTGTCCTCACTGCGCATGCAGCCGACATCCACGTTCGCCGGCAAATCCGCGGCGCTCTCCCACCGGAGGTCGAACACCGCAATTAAGGTCCCAGCCGGGGTCGTTGCAATCCCGGGTATCCGATAGGTGTGCACCCCGTCGTCGCCACTCTGACGTAAAACTGTGCTGAAGATTCCATTGCCCAAGGTCAGCGATTCCGGCGGTGCGACCTGGGCCGGAATACAACGAACCCCATCGAGCCTGACGTCCACCAGCCGCACATCGAGCTGCCGCCCCCAGGCGGCATGCCTCGAAGGCTCCACCGCAATCCAAAAATGATGGAGACCAACACCCACCTGCTGGTTGCCTTCCACCGTGAGTCGCCCCGAAAAGGGCGGGACAGCCGACCCAAACGAATGGAGCGGTCGGAACTCCGTTCCGGAGCCCGTGTAATACACCGACAGCCCTGTCACATCGGCGGGGTCCGTCGTCTCCTCCAACTCGAACGTGATCTCAGTCACCACGCCGGGACCCCAAACCTGCACGTCCATCAGTGCATGCAGTCCGAAACAGGGAATCACTCCGGCCGTCTGTTCCGCCGTGCATTGCACGGGCGCATCCGCCACTGCCATCTCAAGCGCCCCTACTTCAGCCACGCCTTCCCCGGCACACCCAACAATGAGCAGCATCCCAATAGCCAACGTCAAAAATCTCTCCCGAATACCAATCATCCTCAATCCTCCTCCCCGACTCCAATGCCAGAAAGAAACAGCCTTTGTCCACACCGCAATCACCGAAACGTTCGCTTCGGTTGGAACCATGGAGAACCCGGCTGAAGCATCTCTGGTCCAATCGCCAGTTCGGCCAGGGCTCTTTTGGCTTTGCCCTGGTTCCATTCGCATCCTCGTGTACGGGAACGTCGACCGCTTCGCTGTTTACGCGTACGTTTCTGGGTCCGACAAAGCTGTGGATCTGGCCATGGATCCTAATCACCCCGTTGGCCAAGCCGAAAGGGCCTTGGCGCCTCTGCGCCTCTGCGCGAGGCTCTCCGGCTCCGGATATGATGGTCTGTTACCTTGGCCTTTTCAGACGACCTCCAGCCAGCTCGAAAACGCCACCGCGTCCTCTGCGGGAGTCCTCCGGTCCTCACCTGTCCGAAGATGCTGGAGATTGGCCGCCAGATGCGCCTGTTAGATCGGCCAGCCGGATGCGAACGATGTCGGTCTGGGCGAGGCTGCCGGAGCAGTACCCGAGGAGCAGGTGCTCCTCGGTCCAATGGATCGCGGTGTAGCAGAACCAGGCGTCTGCGGTCTCGATGTTTTGCGTACGCGTCCAGGTGCGGCCGTCATCGTCAGAGACGGCGATGGTCAAGGGGGTGCGTTTGCCGCGGTAGAGCGCATTCAGGGCGTGGTTGTTGTTCCAGACGGCTACGAGCTTGTCCGTGCCCGGGATACGCTCGATCGATGCCGGAGCCAAAGGCGAATGGAGCGAGGTCGGCTGAATCGGGGTCCAATTCTCACCCGCATCGGCTGAAATGGAGCCGTACTGGAAACCGGAATCGGTGCGAATGAACATCCCGATACGGCCGCCGCTCAGCGGCACGACTCCCGGCTCCTGGGTGATGATACCCTCTGGATTCGGGACCTCCTGACTGCGGCGCCAGGACGCGCCGGCGTCGTCGGAGATGTAGACAAACAGGGCGGCCCTTTGCTCCAGCCGCGGGCTCTCAGGAGTTGCGTGCCGCGCCACCGGGACGAGAAGCCGGCCGCTGGCCAACTGCACTACGCGGTCGTTGTTCAGAACGTAATACCCCGGCTGATCGGTGATGCACGGGCGCGGCTCGCTCCAGGTCCGCGCCTCGTCCCCGGAGATGCGCAGCATGGGAATGCAATCCTGCTCAGAGTTCTTTCGGAGGTAGAACAGGGCGATTCGGCCGTCGTTCAGGCGCAGTAGTGAGACGGACATCACATTCATGCGTCCCTCCTGCGGGACGACCTCGACGTCCGCTTGAGACCAGGTCTTTCCGCCGTCGTCGGAATAGCGCGAGGCGAGGAAGGCGGAGGCATGGTCACTCGCGGAATCACCCGTATAACGCGAGAAGATAAAGAGAATGCGCCCGCTCTTCAGGGTGACGAAACTGCCCTCACTGTTGCGCGGGTTGTCGGGTCCGGGTGCCAGCTTGAGCACTTTCTCTTTGGGCGCCAGCGCCACCTCTGTCGGGTCTGCCACCGCGGCGGCCAGCCCGTTCAGTCCAAGCATCAGGAGTCCCACCCCCGCCCCCAGCGGTATCCAAGCCCGGCAAATCTGCAATAACCCACGTTTCACACTGCACCCCCGCATGATTGAATGGCCGCCGCCCTTCGACGCACCCACGAACCCACCATGCGAAGTGCGCCCGTTGAACTCAAGCCGATTCCGGCCCGCACTAGGCAGCCCCACCTTGACGGCCCCGCGCGGAAAGGCCTATGCTTATTATTCATGCACATGCCCGCAGGGATCGCGCACCCCGGACACAGGAGCCCACGGAATGAACCAGATCAGCCCAACCTGCAACCGCCCGATGCAAGAGGAGGCGGACCTCCTCAAGGGGCTCTCCGACCCGATTCGCCTGCGACTCGTCGTCCTATTGGCGAACAACGGCGAGGTCTGTGTCTGTCATCTCGTCACGGCGCTCGATGAACCGCAATACAAGATCTCGAGACATCTGGGAGTCCTCCGCGCCGCAGGGTGGGTCCACGCACGCCGGGACGGCGCATGGATGCACTACCGGCTTGCCGAGGGTGACAATCTCCTGCAGCGGACACTTCAGAACTGCCTTCGCGACTCCTTTCGCCATCATCCTGAGGCGCTGCGCGATCAGGCCCGACTCAATACCACCTGTTGCGAGGCGCCTTGAGCCTGAGCTCGCCCGAAAAGGCAGCCCCATTCCAACCTGACGTTCCCATCCGGATCCGGAGAGCCTCGCGCAGAGAACGCGGTGGCGTTTTCGACTTGGCCAGGGGTGGGTAAGGTCATGGCCCTAATCCATGCTTTTCAGGGTAGGATTTTGGGGAAACCCGTTTTCTGCAGACCAAGGCAGTTGCAGAAAAAAGCTCAGACTGATCAGCATTACCCCTCTGCGATCTCTGCGGGAGTCCTCCCCATTCTGACCCGGAGACCTTTCACGGTGGCCCAATACGGTTTTCGGACAGCCCCTAAGAAGCGATCGGCAGGTCGATACAGAACCGAGTGAACCGTCCCGGTTCCGAGTCGACCGAGATCTCGCCGCCGTGCTGTTTGACGATGTTGTAGACGATCCACAGCCCGAGCCCGGTCCCCCGCCCCTTCGGCTTGGTCGTAAAAAACGGATCGAAGAGGTGCTCCCGCACAGGCGCCGAGATTCCAGGGCCATGATCCTCGACGGTCAGCCGGACCCAAGTTCGGCCCGCCTTGTCGGTTGTCCGAGCGGCAATCAGGATTTGCTTCTCGCACCGGGCATCTACGATCGCGTCCCGGGCGTTGGCCAGGAGGTTGATCAACACCTGCTGCATCTGTTGGCAGTGGCACATCACCCTCGGCAGCCCGTCGGAGATCTCCCACTTCAACTCAATGGCGTCATGCCGCATCACCGTCTGAATCAAGGGCACGGCCGAGTCGACCACCTCCTGAATCGAGATCGGCTCCAGTTTGGTCGTCCGCTCCTCTCGCGCGAATCCGAGCAGGTTTTGAACGATCGTCTGAATGCGCTGCGTTTCGCGGAGGATCTCCGAACTGTAGTGCTCGACCTCAGCGGAATCGCCGGCCAGCTCCTTGAGCAGCTCTGCATACTGGCCGATCGCGGTCAGCGGATTGTTGATTTCATGGGCCACACCACCGGCCAGCCGCCCCATTCCCTCCAATTTCTGGGATTGACGCAACTGCGCTTCCAACTCGAGCCGGTTGCGGATGTCGATAAAGATCCCCTGAAGCCCCGATACCCGGCCGTCTTCATCCAATGTCGCCTTGCCGTGCAGCTCGACCGCAATCGGCTCACCGCTGACGTGGATCAAAGTGATTTCAAAAACAAGCCCGACCTGCCCGCCCTCCACCGACATCGCCGCGGTCAGCCGATCGCGGATTTCCGGGTATTCCGCTGGATCAGAGAATGCAGAGAAGGGTTTGCCGATGCACTCCTGCGCCGGATACCCCGCCAATTGATAGATCGCCGGATTGATATAGGTGAATCGCAATTGCTCGTCCATCGCCCAAATCACATCCACCGTGTTCTCCGCCAATAGACGATACCGGGCCTCGCTCTCCCGCAACGCTTCCTCGGCATGCTTGCGTTGCGTGATGTCGCGGATAATGCTCACCACACTCTCCCGCCATCCGGTCTCACCCACCATGGAGAGGAGGGTATTCTCCGTGACAATCAGCCTGCCATCCTTGTGTCTCATGCGGTATTGGATCCGAAAGACACCGGCCCGATCGAGCGCAGGCTCACAGTCACGGCTGAACTGTTCGTAGGCTTCATGATCAGTATGCAGCACCTCGGTGCTCCGGCCGAGCAACTCGTCAGGTTGATAGCCAAACATATCAACGACCGTACTGTTGCATTGGAGAATCTTCTGCCTGGTCGGATCAACCAGCATCACCACCTCGCCGAGGTTTGCCAACACGGTCTCCAGCAGCCTCTGCGATCTTTCCAACTGCTCAGCCAACACACGACGTTCCACACTGCGTACGGCCGTCAACGCCAGCCAATGCACTAAGATCGCACTGACCAATACGTAGATCAGGCCTTTGAAGGTCTGAAACACCCAAAAGACGTCCTTTTTTTCGAGCAGCTGGGCCAGGGCGATATCCGAAAACACAATCCAGATCCCGCCGAACAAGATATAGATCAACGTCAACTGGTAGGGACGAAGGGGCACGTGGGGAACGAGCCTGGATCGACCACCTCTTTTGGTTGGTATACGCCTGACCATCGCTGTCCCCGCCTCCGCTCCGGATTCACTTCAAAGAAACCTTCCGCCCCGTTGGTTGAAGGGGTGCCGAATCGCCGACATCCTATATCCCACAAGCCTTAATTCCATGTAAAGGTGATGATTGCACAACCTGAAAATGAGGCCTCTGATATCCGGCCATTCTGTCTTGAGCCCGTCCGAAAAGGTAGCCGCATTCTCAACCTGACCTCCCCAACCGGACCCGGAAAGCCTCCCGCAGAGGGCGCGGTGACGTTTTCGAGCAACCTATCGGAGTGGGTAGGTTCCATGATCTTCAGCCTACTTTCTTGGGGGTTTTTTCAGTGATACCGATTCAGTAGACCAAGCCAGTTGTTGAAAACGGCTCCGATG
>CALLYA010000278.1 GCA_937875495.1 uncultured Verrucomicrobiota bacterium | reverse complement strand
GAGTTGGCCCCCTTCGTCCTTGCCGTCCCTACCCCTAAAACGGTACTCTTAAGTGCAGCTACATCGGAGCTTTTTTCTGCAACAGCCCTGGTCTGCTGAAACGGTATATCTAAGGAATTTCCCCAAAAGGTAGGATCAAAGCATGGAACCTACCCACCCCCATGGCCAGGTCGAAAACGCCACCGCGACCTCTGCGCCCTCTGCGGGAGGCTCACTTGCTCCGGATGGGGAGGTCTCCCGCAGAGATCGCAGAGGGCGCCGAGGATAATTGGGAGGGGAAACGCAGCTGCATCAGAGCTGTTTATGCAACGGCCTTGCTCTGCCAGAAACGGATTCCCCCAAATCCCCCCCCCAAAAAAAAGCATGAATCACGGGCAGGACCTCACCCACACCCATGGCCAGGTCGAAAACGCCACCGCGCCTCTGCGCCTCTGCGCGAGGCTCTCCGGATCCGGATGGGGAGGTCTCCCGCTGAGATCGCAGAGGACGCAGAGGATTCGTTGGAATGGAGCGATGCAGATTCATCGGAGCTGTTTTCTGCAACAACCTTGGTCTGCCAAAAACGGATTCCTCAAAATCCCCACACAAAAAAAACATGGACCACGGGCAGGACCCTACCACCCGTCAGAATGGCAGTAAGGGCGGCAACCAGTGCGATGCGTGCTAACCATTTCAGCCTATACGGAATGAGATAAAAAGCGCTCACTGCCCAGGAATGCTGTTTCAATAGCAAGCGTCAGTCTTGTTCAATTTGGTCAATTTGGTCAATTGCGACAAAACCGGCTCCTGCAGCAAATGGAAGCGATCGATTACATCGGAATATTCAGGGTCAAAAAACGGGTTAACGTATTCGCCAGGGTCGGTTGAGAGGTCATAGAGCTGACACTTGCTGGATGCCCAATGCACATATTTAAAATTCTGATAACGTGTCATTATTCCGCAAACATCCTTATTCCAACGCTTATGAAATGAAAAAACTGGTCTGTCATATTCAGCTCCGCCTTCTATCAGCGGGCGAAGGGATTGCCCATCAAGGCTTTCAATTTCGGGAAACCCACAATAATCGATCAGGGTAGGGTATAAATCAACCTGACCAACAGGTGTTTCGATCCGTTCGCTGTGTGTAGATTGAATCCAGGGGACAGAAATCATAAAGGGCGCTTTTGCCTCAGGATCAAACAGCGCCTGTTTTCCATACCGTGCATGTAGTCCGTTGGACCAACCATGATCGCTAACAACAACAATTATCGTGTTTTCAGCCTTGCCGGATCGATGTAATGCCTCAATCAATCGCCCGATTTCATGGTCTACAAAGGTCATCGTACTCCAATACGCGACGGTAGCCAATCTGCGCCGTTCTTCATCATTCGACCCAACAGTAGGATCAACGTAACTGTAGCTTTCGCATGCATACCATGAAACATCTTCTCTCCAATTGGAGGATTCACCAGAGGGAAGGGGTGGGACATCAACCATTGGATCGTACAAATTGGAGAACCTGGACGGGATGATCCACGGGAGATGATTCTGAAAATAGCCAACTCCAATGAAGAATGGCTCATCGAATCTTTCAATCATATCGATTCCAAAATCGGTTGTATATGTGTCCACGGTTTTCCCGAGCTCGCCGTTAGGGCCATTTTCATAAACACCCCAGTGCAAGACCTTCCAGCTGTCCGAAGGGACAGGATTCGAAGGAGAGGGAATATGTTTATCTGTACCACGATTGTAATATTCGTCCCAACAGTCCGGTTGAACGTAATTACCGTGCCAGATCTTCCCGGCGCCGCCGGTTCTGTATCCCTGGCTCCGAAAGTAATATGGCATAAAAGGAACATTGTTAATAGAAGTGGACCTTACATGTTGTTCATTTTGGAAAATTCCCGTTGTCGACGGATGAAGGCCAGACAATAGGCTGACGCGCGAAGGGTTGCACAAGGACAATGGACAATAGGCGTTTTCAAAGACAACCCCACGCCTTGCCAAACTTCCAAGATTTGGAATTTGCAAGGTTTGATTTACTCCTGGCACCATATCAACACTGGCGTCATCCAAATAAACAAGCAAAATATTGGGCGAAATTGGCGGCAGTTCTACTATTTTCAAAAACCCCTGATCAGGGAAACCATCTAAATAAATATCATTTGAAGAATTGCCATCCTGGGTCCACGCGAGAGCTGACTTCCACTCGTCGAGATGACTATCTTCACAGAATTCAAGTTCGTAACGCTTGTTGGCCCGCCCACCGCTCCATGAGATCTGGAGGCGCCCTGAATTGTTGACAATAGAAGTGATTCTGATGGACGGCTCTATTTCAGAGGCCGCCAAAGATGTGATCAACGATATGATTAGCAAAATGGAAAATGGTCGACTTTTCACTAGCCCCCCCGGGAAGTAAATTTAGGTTAAATCAATTGATTTGGAGAATCCGAAGGTTTTGCTGAACGATTCAATAGTATTGAGCGCCGCCTCCATAGTTGATGGTTAATGTCCAGGTTTGGATCGGATTTTATGATGGATTTGTGGTTGAGTCCATCCCAAAGAGCGGTTAGAAGTGGGGCCGGTCATAGAGCCCACCAACGGTGGGCTAATGACCTTGCTTGCAACAGGTTCAGAAGTACCGTACACATGTGTCGAGCTACTACAGAACTCGCGACTCTTCCAGCTTCATTTTGAGATCGACTTCTGGCTGGCCCAAGAAGCCGAGCAGTACGTGCAGTTTGTAGTTGGCGGAAAACCGGCGCGCTTGGCCTGTTCCGGGACCTCCGGGTCCGGCCAAACCGTCTGGTCTTGCTTTCCTTTGACCTGTGGGCTTGGTGTTTCTGTGGACAGTGCCCCCGCTTGAAGTTGGCCGAAATCCCCACTGGACCACAACGAACGGTCGCCGGATCCGGATGGGGAGGTCTCCCGCAGAGATCGCAGAGGGCGCCGAGGATAATTGGGAGGGGGAATGCAGATTCATCGGAGCTGTTTTCTGCAACAACCTTGGTCTGCCAGAAACGGATTCCCCCAAATCCCCCCCCCATATCACGGGCAGGACCTTTCCCACACCCATGGCCAGGTCGAAAACGCCCCCGCGCCTCTGCGCCTCTGCGCGAGGCTCTCTTGCTCCGGATGGGGAGGCATGGTTGGAAAAGCGGCTACCTTTTCGGACGACCGCTCGCGTCCTTGCCGAGTTTCTTGCCTAGCCCCCTGCCTTCGGGCTAGACTGTAACTTCGATTCAGGACGCAATGGAGCAGCCTATGAATGGGACATGATATGCTATGAACAGGGAAGCAAGAAGACATAGAGATTCAAAGGCCAACCCGAATCCCGGCGGGTTCAGGCGCATCCGCGCCCGCCTCGGACGCGGCCTGCGTGGAATCGCATTCCGGTTGCTTCTCCTCTGCTCTTCGCCGTACTCGCGCGCTCAGTACCACTGCGTCTCACAACGCGATGCCCTGCTCTACTTCTTCATGCAACGCGTCTTGCGGGTCAACGGGGATGTCCCATGGCTGGTGCATTGGTCGTCCAAGGTGATCGGCGTCGATAAGATCCGGCTGAAGACGCACCCGCCGTTTCCCGGCTATTCCCCGGGCCAGTTCATTCAGGCCAACAACGGCATTCACTTCGGTGCGAACGTGATCATGGCGCCTGGCGTCAAGATCATCAGCGCCAATCATGCGATGGAGGATTTCGAAAAGCACCTGCCGACCGATCCGATTGTCATTGGAGACAACTGCTGGATCGGTACCAATGCGGTGCTCCTGCCGCAGACCCGCCTCGGCAACCATGTGATTGTCGGGGCCGGTGCGGTCGTGAACGGCACGTTCCCCGACGATTGTGTCATCGCCGGTGTCCCCGCCCGCAAGATCCGTGACCTGGCGCCATACTCGGGCGGACTCCCCAAACGCACCATCCAGCTCGATTCATGAAAGTCCTCTTCTGTGGCGATCTCTATCCCGGTGGGGATTTCGAAAACTGCGATCCGCGTGGCGCAGTTACGGCCCCTGTCTTTCACGCCGCCGATTTTCGTGTGGCGACCCTGGAAACCGCCCTGAGCGACCGCGCCGAGCGCGCCGACAAGAGTGTCCTAACCTGTAGCTCAGCGGGGGCTGCTGCGGTACGCGACATGGGACTCCATGCGGTCAGCCTGGCTCAGAATCACATCCAGGACATGGGGCCGCACGGCATCCTCGATACCATTCAACACCTGGATGCGGCCGGCATCCTGCACACCGGCGCAGGTAAAACCATCGCGGAGGCGATCCGCCCTGCTTGGATCGGGGACGGACTCTGCATTCTCGCCTTCTGTCGATACCGCGCGCTCACCCTGAATCAGATCGCCGTGGCCGATGAGGAGAGCCCCGGGGTGGCGATACTGACCCCTGAACGTGTTCGATCCGCGCTTGATCAATTGCCGCCTGGAGCACGCGCGATCCTGGTCTTTCATTGGGGTTGCGAGCATCTCTGGCTGACGCCTTATGACAATATCGAATTGGCGCGGGAGCTGCTCGCCGATGAGCGAGTCGCCTTGATCATCGGCAGCCATCCGCATCGGGTCCAAGGCTATATCGAGCATGCCGGCAAGCGCGCCTATTTCTCGCTTGGGAACTTCCTCTTCTCCAATTTTTACCTCGATGCGCCCTGCATTCAGGTCTCCCCCTCCACACCTCCGGCCAAACCGCCAACCACCCGGTTCTATCACCCGGTCCACCGTCTCACACACAAGCGCTGGCTGCTGGTCAATCGGATCTCCATGGTTGTCACCTACAACACCGAGACAGGGAAGGCCCAGCACCAGTTCCTCATGCAACGTGATCCACGCCCTGAGGTCACCGCCGCCCCCGCATGGGTTCGCCTGACGTTCGCCCTCTGGGTTCGGGCGCTGGCAGTCGTTTCCACACACCTGCCCAAGGCCTTGTATCAGCCCCTGTTCGCCACCCACCATCGCGTGACCTTCTGGATCCTGCAGAAGCGAATCCTGCTCACCCGAGTCAGAAATCGGGGCCTGGCTGGAATCTGGGCCAAGCTCCGAGCACGGCCCCATTCGTCCGCACATTCCCAGCCCTAGTCCAATTCCAGGACCATAGGGTGATCGGTCAGGCGGAGTTGAATTCTGCGCTCGTTGGCATGCTCACCGATCGGACTGGTCCCCTGGGTCGGGTCGTAGATTCGGACCGTGCCGAATTCCGCACCGAGATCGACCGTTACCTCGTCCACGCCGCCTTCAAAGCGCTCGCCCCACAGCACGAGCAGCATCGTCGCGTCGCCTCGCTGCAGGAGCAGGTCATGAACCGTCTCCGGTTGGTTCGCAATAGAATAACCCAGACTGCGCTCCTGCGAGCTCTCGCCGCGGTCGGCGAGAATCGAGGTCAGGTTGTGCAGGTAATGCGCCGCCTGCTTCGGCGTCTCGTCGATCTTGAAGAGGGCGTACGTGTGATGCGCAGGCTCGTTGGATCGGGTCCGCAACAGGTAGATCGAGGTATGGCTCCAGCCGCTCTTGAATTGGGAGAGATAGAGGTTCAGAAAGAGGCGCGCCTGGATCTCCTCCGTAACGAGATCACCGACGGGGTAGCCGGTTTCCGTCGTCACCCGGGGTAGGGTCCGCAATTCAGCCTCGCCGTACCCGGCAAACCGCTTGGCCCAGGTCCTGCCGTAATTCCCATAGAGCCCGTCTACCGGGCAATCGGGACCAGGACTGGCCGGCAGCCAGGTCTGATTGTTGTGCAGTCCCGTCCAGCTGGGGTGCGTGATGTAATTGTGACAATTCGCATAGTCCGCATAGCGCGTGCCAGGCGGCATCAGGCAGTCCGTGCCCTCCGGGACAGTCAGATACTGCAGCCCGCAGTTATCGGTCTGTGCGCCGTTCTCGCTGATATGCCAGATCGGATGGTCGCGCAGCACGGGATCCGCTTTGACGGCCGTATAGAGGTCGCGTTGGAGCTTCGCGACCGGCAGCCACGATTGATCACGGCCGCCGAACTCGCCCTGGTAGGTGACGCCCCAGTTGTTCGGTTCGTTATTCCCCTCGATCGCCAGCAGCGCACCCGCACGGGCGAGCCGACCCGCCTCGTCGAGCAAGCGCGCCAGGTCGGTTCCGCCACTCAAAAGACCGTACGCGATCCGCACACCGGTCTGCCGGTGCAGCTCGATCATATCCTCCACGGAATTGCGATCCTCGATACCACAGCGGATGAACCGGAGACCGGTGTATCTCATGGAGGCAATGGTCCCGGCCAGGGTCTCGCCCCGGCCGGTTATGCTCGAGCAAACTCCCATGCTGTCGAGGAACGTCCGCACCGGCGTGGCTTTGACTGCCTGCGCCTGTGCGAATCCATTCACGCGGGCCAGTCCGATCCCCATCCCGGCCATCGCCGCACGCGGCAAGAAGGCCCGTCGAGTCATGCGCTCTGCTCTATTTGCCAGCACCATTCACCCTCCTCCGATTCGTGCCTTCTTCGTGTCTTCGTGCCTTCGTGTGAGGCATTCTCCCCCAAAACCACGCGGCAAGAATACCCGTCGAGCCAAACGCTCTGCTCTATTTGCCTCCGATTCATGCCTTCTTCGTGTCTTCGTGTGAGGCATTCTCCCCCAAACCACGCGGCAAGAATACCCGTCGAGCCAAACGCTCTGCTCTATTTGCCTCCGATTCATGCCTTCTTCGTGTCTTCGTGTGAGGCATTCTCCCCCAAACCACGCGGCAAGAATACCCGTCGAGCCAAACGCTCTGCTCTATTTGCCTCCG
>CALLYA010000277.1 GCA_937875495.1 uncultured Verrucomicrobiota bacterium | reverse complement strand
CTCTTTCCCTACACGACGCTCTTCCGATCTGCCCAATGGGCTTTTCGGACAGCCTCAAGCTAATGGGGCCAGCGGGGCCGGCTCCCGGGTGGCGGTCACAGGTTGAAGCAGAAGTCCTCGATCAATGCACCGGGCAGGTGATACGACTCTGTGGATCTCCGCTCATAGGTCGCGGAATCGAGGATCATCTCACGTTCCTTGGTCAGGTCGATCAGGTTGCTGCCGAAGGCGCGGTAGAGGCTCTCGTCAAAGCGCATCACGTTCAGCGGCGCCTGGATCTTGCCCTTTTCGACCCAGAAGCATGCGAACCTGGTCATGCCGGTGACCCTGCACGCGGGCCGGTCGGAATAGTTCAGGTACCAGAGATTGTTGATGTACATTCCGGTATCCAACCGTTCCAACACATCCGCCATGGCCAGGTCGCCGGGGTCGACTTCCATCGACTCCGTGCCCTCGCTCGCACCTGCGCCGTTGGCGGGCATCCCGTATTCTTTGGCGCTGCGTCCCGAGACCAGGCAATCGCCGAACTTCCCTTCCCGGATCAAGGTCACGGAATCGGGTTTGAGAAAGCCTTCCGTCTGAAAGTGGGGCGCCGTCCCGCCCGCGGTATTCTCCTTGAGCGTGAACCGAGGATCGAAGGCCGCCTCGCCCAGGGCGAGCCGCAGCAGGGATGACTGCTTGGTGCGGTGGGATTTGAGGCCGAAGGCACCCCAATTGAGCATGGAGAGCAGCTCCATCACGGCCGCGGGCGCCATGTAGACGCGGTAATGCCCCGGTTCCAGGCTCTTCGGTTTGGTAGCCAGCGCTTGCACTTGTCTCTTGGCGGTTTCCATCTTTTCGGCGAGCCGATCGTGGTCCCAAGCCCTGCCGGCATATCCGCATTTCACGGCCTTGTCGGCGTGATGATAGAGGCTCCAGTCCAGGTTGAAACTGGTCGAACTATTGGCAATACGATGGCCCTCCGAGCTCGAGAAGCCGGAGTACATCGGACCGCGGGCCAGGATTCCGACGAGGTCCGCATCGCCGGCCAGTTCCAGGAGCGCATCGCTCATCTCACCCGCGGTGGGGAGCACGCTCTCCTGTGCGACCGTGCTCCTGGTGAGCTCGGGATTGTAGAAGAGATACGGGTCCTTGGGGAGTGCGGCCACTTTGCTGCGCAGCTGTTCGAGCATCTGCGCACAGCGTGCGCGGTCGATGTCGTTTTGCATGCCGAGCGCGATCTGTGCCTGGGCATGGCGTTCGCCGTCGACGAGGTCGAGACTGAGATACGCCTGCTCCACGTGTCCCGGCTGACGGATGCGGCCCTGGTTGAAGCGCACGAAATCAGAGCGCTCACCCTGGAAAAAACAGTAGAGTTTCTCGCTCGTCCGCAATTCACCGTAGAGTTGGTCCGCGAGTTCAAAAAACAAATCGGTCATCGCTCATTCACCTCCAAACACCTCGACACCGGAAAAGAGACAGGACGGCACCGCGTGGCCCACCCAGATGGCCTGATTGGGCTCGCCTTTCCCGCAGAACGGGGTGCCAAGGAGGGTCCAGGTGTCCTTGTTCCCCACCGCCTTGAGGCTGCGCCAGAACGTGGCGGAGATCCCCTTGTAGGACGGCTTCTTAACTACTTCGGCCAGCTCGCCGCCGCGGATCATGCGGCCGTATTCGCAACCGAATTGGAACTTATTGCGGCTGTCGTCGATCGACCAGGAGCAGTTGCGTTTCATGAAGACGCCGTGGTCGATCGAGCGGACCATATCCTCGAACGATGCATCGCCCGGTTCGAGGTTGACGTTGCCCATCCGGTCGATCGGCGGGCGGTTCCAGGAGCAGGCGCGGCTGTTGGAAACCCCCGGCATACCGGAGCGTGCCTGAGAGATCGTCCCGCCCAGGAGTCGCTCCAGGATGCCGTCCTTGATCAGGAACTGCCGCTCTGCGAGGGCGCCGTCGTCGTCGAAGGAGTAGGAGGCGAACTCTCCCGATACGGTCGGGTCAAAGGTGACGTTCAGTAGTTTCGAGCCGTACTGGTACGAACCCAGCATATCCAACGAAACGAAGCTGGTGCCGGCATAGTTGCGCTCGTCCCCGAGGATACGGTCCATCTCGAGCGGGTGTCCGATCGACTCGTGCAATTGGAGGTACATCTGATCGGAATCGAGGAGCAGATCCATGGTCCCGGTCGGGCAATTGGGCGCGCGCAGCAGCTCGAGCGCCTCGCGGGTCAGGATTTCGGCCTGTTCGGTGAAGCGAACCTGGTCGAGCATCTCCAAGCCGCCTTGGCGGCCCAGGTCGAAGCCGCCGAAGCAGCGGCGAACGGTTTCGCCGCCGGCATTGGCGGTGACGCTCATGCCCGGGATCAGGATCGGGAAGGCCTGAGTGACACGAGCGCCGTCGGTGGTCAGGTAGAGCTGTTCCCGCTCTTTCCCCCAGAGCAGCACGTCCCAATCGACGATCTCGTCGGCGGTATTGAGTTGCGCGCTGAGGTCCATGGCGAGCTCGATCTTGTCACGGAGGGAGGTTTGATTCCAGGGTCGTGCCGCCTGCTCCTGGAAGGCGCCCGACGGGGCGGGCATGGCGAGCTTGGAAGGATCGAAGAGCATGCGTCCCGCGGAGCGCCGGGCCCACTCGACGGCGCGCTCGGCCGCGGTCTTCAGGCCGCTCATGCTGAGGTCACTGGTTGCGGCGTAGCCGAGGCCGCCCGCATCCATCACCGTAATCATCGCACCGAAGTCATCCAGCAGCTGAAGGGGTTGCACAACCCCCTGTCGGATATACAACCGTTCCGAACGTTCCCGCACCACACGCAGCGAACAGAAGTCCACCAAAGGCGCAATCTTCCTGAAGCGCTGCTCGATCTCTTCAAACATTTCGAACCTCCGTCATGCCCGTTGAGCATTCCCCCGCCGCGACATCGCCGTAACCTGCTGAATGTAGGCCGATCACCCGCGAATGACTATCGTTCCTCATACGCATGCCGCGGCGGATTGGCAAGCGGTGGCAGGCGGGCATTTCCCCCAGGGCACGATGCCCTGGGGGGAGGTCGGAGGTCGACAGATACCGATTTCGATTCCATCGATTCAGTCGATTCAGTCGATTCAGTCGATTCAGTCGATTCAGTCGATTCAG
>CALLYA010000276.1 GCA_937875495.1 uncultured Verrucomicrobiota bacterium | reverse complement strand
GGTCAGGCGCCAACCAGAACAGGAATCGATTCCGATTCCGATTCCGATTCCGATTTCGATTTCGATTACCTCGATTACCTCGATTACCTCGATTACCTCGATTACCCCGACCCCGATTCAGACAATGAGCTGACTGATCGGCAACCATTGCCTGGAGGCGACGCATGAAGGAGCGTGCCTTTTCGGACGGGGTCGAGCATGGAACCTGCCCTCCCCCACAAGCCAGCTCGAAAACGCCACCGCGCCCTCTGCGGGAGGCTCTCCGGATGGGAATGGGAAAATGCGACGGCCCCTTGCGGACGACCACCAGCCAGGAGCGTTTGCAGCCTTGTCATATCGGCTCATATGAACTCAGGCATCTTCCTGCACGGGATCGCCAATGCGGCGTGGAGGTTCCAAGCCACCCAATTCAGCGATCCGCTGCATAATCTGATCAGATACCCTCCTGTAATGCTCGTTTTTGTCCTGCCCCGGTCCCACATCCGTATACGTCGTAGGTTGGCCATAATAAACCCGGATTCGGCAGGGACGCATGAACTTCTTCCCCCTGGGTAAGGCCTTGTGTGCGCCCTCGATAAAGACCGGTACAACCGGGGCCTCGGTCCGACATGCCAGCCGGGCCACCCCCGGTTTCGGTTCCAGTAAGGCACCGTCCCAACTGCGCGAGCCCTCCGGGAAGAGGACCAAGCCCTCCCCCGCATGCAAAAGGCGTAACATCACCTTGAAAGAACCTACATCCGGCTTTTCCTGGTCCACCGGAAAGGCGTTGCAGCCGTCGAGGAACTTATTCCAAATCCGATTTTCTCCCCATAGCGTCTTGCGCGCAACGTACCTCAACGGACGCTTCACACCGACCGCCGTCAGCGGGGGATCCAAAAAACTGGTATGGTTGGCCGCCAGGATCACCGCACCCTCGGCAGGCACGTTTTCACACCCATAACAGCGCAATCTGAAAAAAAGTCGGAAGATCAACCGCGCGATCCCACGGGTCAGGTAGTAGACCCAATTCGTTCTCGCCGGAACGAAATCGCCCTTACTCTTCATGAACCCATTCCTCCAAACACTCCAAGACCTCGTCGAGGGTACGGTCGCTGGTATCCAACACTCGCGCCCCGGCCGTCACCCTCAACGGCGCACACGCACGCTCCTGATCCCGCCGGTCCCGCCGACGGATCTCCGCCTCCACTTGGGCAACGTCCAGACCAGCCTCGGGATGCTGCAACAACCTGCGTCGCGCACGAACCGCAGGGCTCGCGTCCAGGTATACCTTTAATCGGGCGTTGGGGAAAACCACTGATCCAATGTCCCGCCCCTCCATCACCAACGCCCCGCGTCCCAATAACTCCCGCTGGCGCGCCACCATCCAGGCTCGCACCCCCGCATGCGACGCCACTGCACTGACCGACGCCGAAACCCGGGCGCTGCGAATCTCCAACTCCGGAGGCGCCTTGCCGCCCACCAGCATGCAAAGCTCCTCACGCGACTCCTTCCAATCGATGCGCAGCCCGGAAAGGACCCGCATGACCCCGGCCTCGTCCTCCGGTGCGACAGCCGCATTGAGCACAGCCAAGGTCAAGGCCCGATACATCGCCCCGGTGTCCACAAAAAACCACCCAATCCGCCTGGCCAGCAGCCGGGCGACCGTGCTCTTGCCGGAGCCGGCCGGACCGTCGATCGCGACGACCGCGGCCACCTTCGGCGATCGCTCAGAATCGCTCATTTCCGCATCTCCAATGCCTGGGCCAGGTGCATATCGAATCCGGGATAGGAGGTCGCGATAAATGCACAGCCGTGCATCCGCGTCTCACCCTCGGCGAAGAGGCCCGCCATCAACAGCGACATCGCGATCCGGTGATCATGCCCGGCGTCCAGTTCCGCGCCCCGCAGGCGTCCCCCCCCCTGAATCACCAGCCCATCCGGCAATTCCTCAATCTGCGCACCCATCGCCACCAATCCCCGCGCCATCGCGCTGAGACGATCGCTCTCCTTGACCCGCAACTCGGCGGCCCCGTCAATGCGGGTCTCGCCTTCTGCCAAGACCGCGGCCACCGCAAGGATCGGCACCTCGTCCACCAACCTGGGGATCTCATCCTCGTGCACCTCCGTCCCCCGGAGACCTCCACCCCAAATCACCAAGTCCGCCACCGGCTCACCACCCTCGCAAGCCGCGGTCACCGGTCCGATCTCTATCTGGGCGCCCATCCGAATCAACACGTCCAACAGACCGGTGCGTGTCGGATTCATTCCAACCCCGCGCAACGTGAGCCGGCACCCGGGAGAGGCGGCCGCCGCCACCATCCAAAACGCGGCCGAAGAGATATCCGCCGGCACCTCGATCACCCCGGGGTTTAGGTCATCGATCGTCCCCAACAGACGATGCGTACAGCCCGCGGTTTCGACCGCAACCCCCAATTGCCGCAGCATCCGCTCGGTGTGGTCGCGCGAAAGCAACGGTTCCGTGACCGCAGTGGCACCCGTGGCATACAGACCGGCCAGCAGGACACAGCTCTTCACCTGGGCACTCGCCGTCGGGCTCTGATAGTGAATTCCGTTCAAACCACCGCCCATGACCGTAAATGGCGCGCGCCCCCGGGGGCCGGCATACTCAAACTTCGCCCCCATCAGGGCCAACGGTTCCGCGATCCGTTGCATCGGACGCCCCCTCAGCGAGGCATCCCCGTCCAGCGTAACCGGGAAGGTCTGCCCCGCCATGATTCCGGCCAAGAGCCGCATCGCTGTACCCGAGTTGCCGCAATCAATCGCCGAGTTGGGCTCGGTCAGCCGACCGCCGCTTCCATCCACGAAATAGACGCCGGGTTCCGCGCCCCGCTCGAATCGAACCCCCAATTGCGCCATCGCAGCCAAGGTCGCCATGCAATCGGCCGATTCCAGCACGCCGCTGAGCTGGGTCCGCCCCGGGGCCAAGCCACCCAGCATCAACGCACGATGCGAGATGCTCTTGTCGCCCGGCACCGTCAGGTCCCACTCCCCATGCAGGCCCGATGGCCCCGCTGGAATCCGCAACTCCGAAGGAAATGCTGCTCTCATCGATCGCGTTCTCCCCAACCCTTACCCTGCCCCGGTTCACGGCTGCGACAGCCTCTCGACGCACCCGTGATCAGTGATGTAGCCCTATTCGTAGCCGCCGGGGTCTGCCTCACCACACGGTCCGTCCGCGGCAGGATCCCCCGATCCCCGCCAGGCACGCCGCAGCTCCGAGGCCGTGGTCAGGACCCGCTCCAGCTCTGGCCCACGACCCTGTTCCAAGAGTGCTGCCGCGGCCGACAGCTGCACTGAAAATTGACGAACCGCCGCACCCAACTCCGCGTGGTTGGCCTGCATGATCTGACGCCACATCTCAGGCGGCCCCGCCGCGATCCGTGTGCTGTCCCTAAACCCGCCCGCCGCCAGCTTTGGTGCTTCGGCCGGGGCGTTGCCACCAATCCCCACCAACACCAAAAGCGCCGCGACCAAATGCGGCAAGTGACTCGTTCGCGCCACGATCCGATCATGGTCCTGCGGATCCAACTCCAGACAGCGGCCCCCGACCCGACCCCAAATCCCACGGACCAACGCCACGGCGGATTCGTCCGCGGTCTCCCCCCGACAGACCGCCACCCAGGCGTCCCGGAAAAGGTCCCCGCGGGCAGACGCCATTCCCGAGGTCTCGGCACCAGCCATCGGGTGCGAACCGACAAATCGCCACCCCTCTGCGGAGGCAAGCCGGTCCAAATCAGGCATGATCGCGCCCTTGACACTGCTGACGTCCGTGATCACCGTCCCCCGCGGCAGCCGCCCGCGGAAACGCTCCAGGCTCGCAACCAACGCCTCGATCGGGACCGCCAATACCACCGCGCCGGCCGATTCGTCTTCCCCAAGGGCTGCCTCACAGACCACTTCATCGGCGATCCCAAGGTCCATGGCCTCCCTTGCGGCCTCCGGCCTGCGGACCACTCCACGAACCCGCCAGCCGTGGCGCCGAAGCGCGAGCCCGAGCGAGCCGCCCAATAGGCCCAAGCCGACAATCGTCACCAACCGGCCGCTCCCCAGTGCACGCTGTTCGATCGTGTCCGTCATGATTCCTGTGTTGATAAACTCCAGCCCCGCCCCCTCCCTTGCCCCTTCGGTCCACCCCGCTCTGCCGAAACCTACATTTCCCGACCAAGCACCCGTGCAATCTTGCGACACTCCGTCATCACCCGCTCAAAGGTCGATGGCAACAGCGATTGCTCCCCGTCCGACATCGCCTCCATCGGGTGCGGGTGAACCTCGATCATCAGGCCGTCCGCACCCACCGCAACCGCAGCGCGTGCCAGCGGCCCAACCAGCGACCAGATGCCGCCGCCATGGCTTGGATCCACCATGATCGGCAGGTGCGTCTCCCGTCGCAGCGCAGGAACCGCGCTCAGGTCCAAGGTGTTGCGGGTGTAAGTCTCGAAGGTGCGGATCCCACGTTCACAAAGGATCACGTTGGGGTTGCCCTCGCTCAGGATATACTCCGCCGACATCAGCCACTCCTTGATGGTCGCCGACAACCCCCGCTTGAGCAGCACCGGCATCCCCGTACGACCGACCTCACGCAACAGCGAGAAGTTTTGCATGTTGCGCGCGCCGATCTGGAGAATGTCCGTGTACTTCGCAACGAGCTCGACATCCTTGGTGTCCATGACCTCGGTGCAGACCGGCAAACCGGTCTCCTGCCTGGCCAATGCGAGGATCTCCAACCCGCGCTCGCCCAGTCCCTGGAAGGAATACGGACTCGTCCGCGGCTTGAAGGCGCCCCCCCGCAGGATGCGTGCTCCAGCCAGTTTGACCGCCCTAGCAATCTCGATCGTCTCCTCCTCGGTCTCCACGCTGCAGGGGCCCGCCACCACCACAATCGTCCGGTCACCGATGGAGACCGAGTTCTCCCCACGCCCGACGACCACCCGGGTCGGCTCCGCCTTGTAATCAAGCGAGGCGCGCTTGTACGGCTTGAGGACCGGCACGACCTTTTCCACGCCGGGAAAGGCCTCCAACGGCTTGGTGCGCAAGATCTCCTCTGGCCCGATCAACCCGATGATCGTTCGCTCCACCCCGCGTGAGACATCAGGGTTGACGCCCCATTCGCGAGCGTGTTTGAGGATCTCCTGGATCTGATCCTCAGTCGCATTTGGTCGCAGTACGATAATCATTGGTTCATGACCTCCCCAAGTACCCTTAGCGCCGTCTCATTTTCCGCTTCGGTCCCAATCGTCAGCCGGAAGAACTGCGGCAGGCCATAGTTGGCGACCGGCCGCCCGATCACGCCGTGCGGAAGCATCGCCTTGCAGACGGCCGCTCCGTCACCCACCTCAATCATGATAAAATTCCCACGCGACGGGATGTAGCTCAGCCCCATCTCGTCGAGCCGTCGCACAACCTGCTTCATCCCATCAGCGTTCACCCGCTTGGAACGTTCCAAGTGCGCCGTGTCGTCAAGGGCCGCAAGCGCGCCGACCTGGGCAAGATTACCCACGTTGAACGGCTGACGTACGCGCTCCAAAAGCAGCGCTCCCTCCTGGGCCAGCACGGCATAGCCGATACGCAGCCCCGCCAGGCCGTAAATCTTGGAGAATGTGCGGGTCACCACCAGGTGCGGATGGTGGTCCAGGTAATCGAGTCCATCGGGATAGTCAGGATCGTCCACGTACTCCGAATAGGCCTCGTCCAGGACCACGACCACATGCTCAGGCACCCGTTTCAGGAACCGCGCAAACGCCGCCCGGCCGAACATCGTGCCGGTCGGGTTGTTGGGGTTGGCCAGACAGATCAACCGGGTCCGTTCCGTGATCGCATCCGTCATCGAATCGAGGTCGTGCCCATAATCCTTGGCCGGAATCTCCACATACTCCGCCCCGAACATGGACGCCACCAGGCTGTAGACCAGAAACGCGTGCTGAGAGGCCAGAAGCTCCAGCCCGGGCCTCAAAAAGGCGTTGCCGAGGACCACCAGCAGCTCGTTGGAACCGTTGCCGAAGATCAGACGCTCCGGGGCGATCCCATGGATCTGGGCAAGGCGCTGACGGAGGTAGTACGCCCCCGATTCAGGATAGCGATGCAGGTTGCCAAGCGCCGCACGAACCGCCTCCATCGCGGCCGGAGAGGGTCCCAGTGGGTTCTCGTTGGAGGCGAGCTTCACCACCTTATGGAGGTCCGTCCAACCCATCTCGCGGCCCAGTTCATCGACCGGTTTGCCGGGGATGTAAGGACGAATGTTCGTGATATTCTCGCTGGCCAAGGTATTCCAACTCACAGCCGTCTCCTTCTCTGATGGTTCGTCTGCGCCCCGGCCGTAGTACATCGGTCATCCGAGCCTACGTCACCGGCCGGCACAATTAGCACAAACCGTTCCGCATAAATAACCTGAATCTGAAGCCCATTCCGTCATTGACCGCCGGGCAGCCATTGCAGCATTAACCGATCGATATCTTCCCCTCCGGGTATTGCAACGCCCTACGCGTGTCGGGCCGGCTCATGCCGAGCACCAGGGTCAATGGGCCCACCCGGCCCGCGAACATCGTAATCAGTAAAATGATCTTCCCCATTGTGGAAAACCCGGACGTGATCCCCGTCGAGAGCCCCACCGTCCCGAAGGCGGAAAGCACCTCGAACAGGACCCGTGCAAGCAATCCCTGCTGGGAAGTAATCTCCATACCTGTTTCGGTGCATAGAAGCAAAAAGGTCGCGGAAAACGTCCAGGCCACCGCCACGAAAAACAAGGCGAAGGCCTGCTGAACAATCCGGTTCGGAATGGTCCAGCCAAACGCCACGATGCGATCCCGCCGAGAGACAAATGCCCGGACCACGAGAATCAAAATGAAAAAGGTTGTCGTCTTGATCCCTCCCGCCGCAGAGCCGGGAGAACCGCCGATCGACATCAGGAAACCCGTGAACAACAAGGTCGCAGATCGGGAATTGCCCAAATCAATGGTGTTGAAACCCGCCGTGCGCGAGGTGACCGACTGAAACATCGCATTCACCCAGCGGTCCAAGGTCGACAAACCGACAAACTCGTTGGACCACTCCAACGGCAGAAAGACGATCGTGCCGGCGAAAATCAACAGAAAGGTCACGATCAGCACCACCTGCGTGTGCAGCTGAATCCGGGGGCGCGGCCCCCTGCGGCCATCCCGCTTGCCCAAAAAAAACTGCATGAGATTCAACAGCGCGACGAAACCGAGCCCGCCCAGGACGATCAGCAGCATGATCACCGTGAGGAAATACGGGTCGCCACGAAAGCGGGTCAAGCTATCGGCATACAAGGAAAAGCCGGCATTGCAATAGGCGCTGACCGTGTGAAACAAGGCCTGGTAAAAGGCCTGACCCAACTCCATGTGCCAGGAAAAGTAGAGCCATGGAGTCAAGAGCAACACCCCGACCAATTCCAGGATCAAGGTCAGGGACGCCGTGTAAAAGAGCACCGATCGAATGTCGAAATGCATCCGTCCCAAGGTGTCCTCCACGATGATCTCGCTCTGCACACTGGGACGCTCCCCCAGGAGCAAAAGAAAGAGGGTGCTCATCGTCGTGATCCCGAGGGCGCCAATTTGGATCAGCAGCAGGATGATCCCCTCGCCGAACGACGAAAACGTGCTGGCGGTGTCCGTGACCACTAGCCCGGTTACACAGGTCGCACTGGTTGCAGTGAAGATCGCGTCGACCCAACTGAGTGAATAGCCGGGCTCTAAAGAGATATCCAAACGCAATAGTGCCGCGCCGAGCAGGATCACGCTGCCAAAGGCGGCAAGCACGAATTTTGCCGGCTGCATGGTTTTCCGCTTCTTGAACATTGAGACGGTATATTAACAGGTTACATCCCATCATGCATCCGCGTCCTTTCGATTTTCCCGCCTGCAGGTCAACCATCCCTCCGGATCGCGCTTGAGCCGTTCCGAAAAGGTTTGTGGCGAAGCAAGATCGGAGTCGGGGTCGCTGCCGGTATCGAATGGACGCTGGATGGGATTCGGCCTAGAGGAACCGGGTGGCGCAACCATATTATTGCAGTGCTGACAAAACCCGGCAGCAGGGTTTGAACAGTGCTCAGAGGGCCAGGCGCCATACAGCACAAGCAGAAATCGATTGCCTCGATTTCGATCCCGATCCCGATCCCGATCCCGATTTCGATTTCGATTTCGATTTCGACAATGACCCGACTGATCGGCAACCATTACATTACATGAAGGCGACACCCAAAAGAGCGCGCCTTTTCGGACGGCTCTAGCTGGTGCTCGTCCGAAAGGATAGAATCAGCCCCATCCGGAACCAGAGAATCTCGCGCAGAGGCGCAGAGGCGCAAAGGCGTTTTCGACCGGGTTATGGGAGAGAATAGGGTCCATGCGCTGATCTAGACCTTTGGGGAATTTTTGAAGATGTACCGTTTTCAACAGACCGAAAAGGGGCAAGCGCAATCACCTACAACCACGTGTTGTGTTGGCCCTCGCCTTACTCCTACTCCTACTCCTACTCGTACTCGTTCCCATCCCCGTTCCCAGCCTCGTCCCCGGAAACGTGTACCGCTTCGCTGTGTACGCGTACGCTTCTGCATTCCCCTGTCCCCCTCCCCCCTCTGCGCCTCTGCGCCTCTGCGCGAGCCCTCCCAATCCCCATCCGGAGAGCCGCGCTCGGCCCCGATGGCCTTTTCAAACAGGCTCGAGCTTCGGACTTTTCAAACCGCGCTTTGCCTCCGATAATAACCTTGTTTGTGGATGAGCCGGAAGAATGCGGCATCCGGGGGTCACACGGAGAGCGGTGCAAGACCGATCCATCCGCGCCCCCCCCTCGACCCGAACCTCAACCTCAGGGATCCTTTAGTAACCGATGGCCAGGCAACGCTACCTCATTGTCGGAGCCGGCTCGTTCGGCTCCTCCGTAGCCAGAGAGCTGATGCGGCAGGGACACGAAGTCATCTTTCTCGACAAGGACGCCAACATCGTCCAAAAGGTCAGTGATGAGGTGACCCAGGCGGTCGTCGGCGACGCGACCGACGAGGACGATCTCATGGCGGTCGGCGCACGCCAGCTCGATGGCGCGGTCGTCGCCATCGGCAGCGACCTGGAGGTCAGCATCCTCTCTACCATGCTCCTCAAAGAACTCGGTGTTCCCCTCGTCTTCTCCAAGGCCACCAGCGATAATCACGGCCGCGTCCTCAACCGGGTCGGCGCCGATCGGATCATCTTCCCGGAGCGTGACGCCGGGATCAGAGTCGCCCGCCTCCTGCAAGCTCCCACATTCCTCGAACTCGGAGATATGACCGCAGGGCTCATGTTCGCGGAAATCCGGGTCGGAGAGAAGAGCGCAGGCATGACCCTGGCCAAACTGGATGCACAACGCCGCCTCGGCGTCACCATAGCCTCCATGCGAGTGATCTCCCAGGATGCTTCCCCAGGCGTGGACGCCCGCCAGGTGCCGAACGAGGTCCGTACCCCCGATGGTGCCTACCAGTTGAAAAAGGGAGATATCCTCCTGGCGGTCGGCCAACGGCCGCAGCTCGAAGAACTCCAGAAAATCATCGGCTAACGCCCCAGACGCGGACCTTCTTCCCATGACGAATCCAGGACTCCTCGCCCCACATCGACTCCTCGCAGCGCTGTCCGCGGCCTTCGTCCTCCTCGGCACCCACCGTCTCGTGGATGCTGCGGAACCAAACCCAGTGCTGTGGCATCTGGTCCTCCCGAATCATTACGACATCGAACGCAGCTACCCCTGTATCGCCATCCTGGCCCCGCCCCAAACCTCCATGGTCGAAGTCCTGGACCTGGGACACGGTTTCTTCCACCAGGCCGGACGTGCCGGCCTGATCGTCGCCGTTCCCATCCCGCAGGTCGTCTCCGCGGATGAGCAGCCCATCCGACATTTCTCGCGGCGTGCCCTTCAGCTGCTGAAGTCTCAACCGGCCGTCGATCCGGATCATGTCAGCATCATCGCCTTTGACACCCTTGGCACACGCGCATTGGAGCTGGCGATGGAACATCCAGACCTCTGGCCGAAGGTCGCCCTCGTCCATCCACCATTCACCATCCTGCCCCCGAGTCCCGCCTGGGAAAATCTCCATAACAGCAACATCCTGATCATCCATCCGGACGATTCCGGCGACCGGTTGTCCTGGATCCGACAGTGCCAGGCGCTCATGCCCGACGAGACCCATATCCGATCCATGGTCGCCACCGCCGAAAATCCCTGGAGCGCCCTCAGTCAATTGGCCGCGGAGATGATCAAGTTCTCCGTCGGCGAGAGAGAGCCGGAATCCAATCGCATCCACTTCGCCTCCCTCCGCCATCGCAGCAATCGGATGCAGTGGATCGGGGATATCGTTCGGGACGATCCAGCGCTCCCCGCCAAGATTGAGGCCGAGTTCAACGCCGAAACCGGGTTCCACCTCCAGACCGAAAACGCCGCCGCCCTGACTCTCCATCCGCCCGCCAATATGGAACGTCCATACGGCGTACGATGGCTCGCGAA
Source organism: uncultured Verrucomicrobiota bacterium (assembly GCA_937875495.1). GTDB lineage: Bacteria > Verrucomicrobiota > CALLYA01 > CALLYA01 > CALLYA01 > CALLYA01. The sequence continues at coordinate 3,487 of CALLYA010000276.1, read as the reverse complement.
AATCGACGACCAAGTCCTGGATCTGGATCCCAGCCAGGTCTGGTGGCGCTTGCGCAGAAGACCCTCCGGTCCCTGGTCAACCGCCCCCGATCGATCACGCACCGCCGATGGCCTCGGTCCAGCCAGGCGCACGCCCACGATCGGGCGAACCGCCGTCGAATCCGCCGTCAGGGCGTGGGCTGCAACACAAGACCTCCCAGAAGGCGCATCTTTGGCGCTGGAATATCCACCGGACTTCCTCAATCCCCTCCCCGCACTCTCCCCCTCGCTGACAGCGGATCAGGCCCTTGAAGATCAGTGGCTCGACGCGCTGGAGGGACTCTCCCTGAACCTGCACGCACCAAACGACGCGGCTGCGCCAGCGCCGTGGATCGCGAAGCTGAACCCGATCTGCGAATGGCGCCTCATCGGAAGCGGCTCCGCCGGTCCCCAACTCTGGCCGCTTCTCACCTCCAGCCCCCCGTCGATCACGGTTTCCACCGGCACGGTCTCCACCGAGACCATCAACGCCGAGATCCCAATCAACCCCTATGACCCAGTCCGTAGGTGATTCAGTTTCCGTAATGAAGGTTCCAGTTCATTGATTCTGCCGTTGCCCATCCCAACAGAAGGACTCTTATGGCAATCAGTTTTTCAGATGCATACACCGCCATTGCAGCGTTTCTCGGCGGTATCGGACTCTTCCTCTTCGGTCTTCGCACCATGTCGGACGGGCTGCAGCTCGTCGCCGGCAGACGACTCAAAGCCATCCTCACCGCCTGTACCGCCCGGCCATGGACCGGGTTGTTGCTGGGCACCCTCGTCACCGCACTGATTCAGAGCTCCAGCGTGACCACCGTGCTCACCGTCGGTCTGGTCAACGCCGGCTTGCTGAATCTCGGGCAGGCCGTTTCCGTCGTTCTCGGCGCCAATATCGGCACCACGTTCACCGCCTGGCTCGTCTCCTGGTTGGCCGTCTTCAAGATCTCCAACTACGCCCTGCCCGCGATCGGAATCGGGCTCATCCTCAATCTCGCAAGCGGCAAACGCCTCCTGCGCAACTACGGTCAGGTGCTCCTCGGTTTCGGTATGCTCTTTCTCGGGATCTCCTTTATGAAAGACGCCTTCGAGCCGCTGGCATCCAGTACCTTCGTCAGAGACCTGTTCGTCAAGTTCGGGACCCAACCGCTCCTTGCCGTCTTCGTGGGCACCGTCTTCACAATGCTCCTCCAAAGCAGCAGCGCCACAATCACGATCACTCAGCTCCTGGCCTTCCAGGGCTTGATCCCGCTGCCCGGCGCCCTCGCCCTCATTCTCGGGGATAACATCGGAACGACGATCACCGCCGAAATCGCCTCGCTCGGAAGCTCGGATATCAACGCAAAGCGCACCGCCCGCGCCCATACGCTGTTCAACGTGCTCGGCGTTTCCTATATCCTGATATTCCTTTACCTCGGACTCTATCAGAAGGCGGTGGAGTGGATCGTGCCCGGTCCGCTCAGTCCCATCAACATCATGACCCATATCGCCGTCGCCCACAGCCTGTTCAACGTCGTCAACGCATTGGTGTTCCTGCCCAATATCAACTTCCTGATCAGGCTCGCTTCCTTCTTCGCACCAGAGAAGAAGAGCGAGAAGCGGCTTCATGGCCCTCAATTGGTCGAGAACCTGCTCGACTCGCCCGACCTGGCGATGGAAGCCGTCCAGCGCGAAATCCTGAAAATGCTCGATATCGCACACGAGTCGATCGAATGCGCCCTCTATAGCATTCAACATAAGGACGAGAAGGCGGCGGATCGGGCACACCTGCTCGAAAAGGCCACCGATACCTATCAGCAGGGGATCACCGGATACTTGGTCTCCCTGGCCCAGCTCTCACTCGAACGGTACGACGCCGAACAGATCCCCGTCATGATCCATACCGTCAATGACCTCGAGCGGATCGGCGATCACGCGGTCAATCTCTCCGAACTCGGACTCCAGGCAATGATCGAGAACTACGATTTCGGAACCGCGGCCGACAACGAAATCACGATCCTGGGGAAACTGATTCGCGAAATGGTCGAGAAGACCCGCGGCATCCTCTTGGAAGACGGTGAAGAGGCCTTTGAACGCGTGATCCAGGTGGAGACCGAAATCAACCGCCGCCAGATCGAATCACGTGTGGAGCACAGCCACCGGATCTCCAAAGGGGAGGTTCCTTTTGAATCCGCCCTCACCTTCGTGGACGTCGTCGATAACCTCGAGAAGGTCGCGGACCACCTCATGAACGTGGCGGAGGGGTTGCACCATAAACTCACCCTGCCGCCGGACGAGAAACCGTCCATCACCCGCCCGATCGACCTCGCCTCCGCATACCAACGGCGAGGGGAATCGCCCAAGGGGAAAGCCAGGACCTGAGGGAATCCGCCCGCTGCACGGCCTGGGGAATCGCAATTCCTCAGGCCGTTTCGCAAAAGCGATAGCCAACCCCACGCACCGTCTCAATATAATTGGCGTTTTCCCCCAACTTCTTCCTCAGGGAGACGACCTGGACATCGACCGAGCGATCCGTCACCGAACAGTGCTCGCCATGGATCGAATCGATGATCTGATGCCGCGTGAAGACCCAACCCGGCCGGCTCGCCAGGAACCGAAGGATCTGAAACTCGGAAAAGGTCAGGTCAATAGGCGCGTCCTTGAGGCGTACTTCCCTGCGCCCTTGATGGATCATTAGATCATGGACCTGTATCACCTCCGACGGGCTCGATTCCTGAGTGCGACGCCGCAACACGGAACGTACCCGTGCCAGTAAGATCCGTGGGCGAAACGGCTTCGTGATGTAGTCATCCGCACCAAGCTCCAGCCCGGTTACGATGTCCGCCTCCTCGCCCTTGGCCGATAACATGATCACCGGCATCGACTCAGTCTCGGGATCACGCTTGAACAGGCGGCACAGTTCCAACCCGCTCATTCCCGGCATCATGATGTCCAGAATCAAGAGGTCTGGCTTGCGCCGCCTGACCTCCTGAAGCCCCGCCTCCCCAGTCCCCGCGGATCGGACCTCAAAACCCTCACGCTCCAGATGGAAGGTCAGAAGCTCCAGGATGTCCTCTTCGTCGTCGACAATGAGTATGTGTTGCTTGCTCGCCATGCCGTCGTTCCCTTGGTTCGATGTCCGCATGCCCCGGTTGTTGAGCCCCTTGCCCACTCAGTCCACTCAGCCCACTCAGTCCACTCAATGTCTTAATCGGGGTCGGAATCGGAATCGGAATCGGAATCGGAATCGGAATCGATTCCCGTTCTAATTGGCACCTGGCCCTCAGAGACCGCTTAAACTTCGCTGCCGAGTTGTGTCAGCACCATAACAATTCGGTTGCATACCCGGTTTCTTGTCTCCGAATCCCATCCCACGTTCTTTCGATCGCGCCCCCGAGCTTGCTTCGCCATCTACCTTTTCACACAGACTCTAGTTAGAGCCTGTCCGAAAAGGTAGCCGCATTCTCAACCTGACCTCCCCATCCGGACC
>CALLYA010000275.1 GCA_937875495.1 uncultured Verrucomicrobiota bacterium | reverse complement strand
CTCACACGAAGGCACGAAGCCACGAAGAGGAGGGAGGGCGGAATCGGGGTCGGAATCGATCCCCGAGCTTGCTTCGCCATTGCCCTTTCGGACGGCCAATACCTACTGCATGCGGATCCAGAACGCGTTCCCGCCGGCGGTCTGCTTGGTCAGGATCGGCATGGAATAGACGCTGGTGGTGGCGTAATCGCGGACCCAGCCGTCGAACATCATGCCGTTGGCGAACTTGACCCGTGTACCGATGCATCGGGGTGGGTTACGGTTTTGTGAATCGGTCCATCTCCAGACCTCGTGTTCGGGACCGGGCAGGGAGTAGACGAGGCCGCCGACATGTTTGAGAAGGCCGTTCGCGACGCTGCATTTTTCAAATCGGAGTTCGGTGATGGGTCCGTACTTGGTGAATTCTGCGGGGATGACGACCGTTCCGGCGACGTAAGCGGGGGTATTGTTCGGGAGCGTGGGAGGCTGCACGGCGGGCGGGCGGAAGGTCATGGTGAGTGTGGGTTTGAGTCCGATGATATCGGCCACCTTCCCGTCGGACATGAGGAGGCGGAAGTAGCCTTCCCTGCCTTGGGCGACGGCGGAGTATGCAAAGGTGCCGTCGACCTCTGTTTCGATTTCGGCACTCACGTTCTGCCAGGGACCGCTGGGGGCGGGCGCCCATTGAAGAGTGTTGGCCAGGAGGGATGAGTGCGCTGCGAACAGTGCCAAAAGGAAGACTCTCGCTCTTCTCATGAAAGCTCCGGAGTTCAGGCTTTGGTATGTTGGTTAGAAAGGTCTGCCAAGAGACCTGAACCCAGCGGATAGGTCAATGCGAACCGGTTGCAGGCATGCAAATGTGTCAAGGCAAATAGGACATGAACGGCTGTAATTCGCCGGAAGCTCTGATGCCGCAACGGGATCACTGTTAGGGGGGCGCGGGGGATTAGGATTCCTCGGCCTCGAAGGCCTTGATCCAGAGGACCATAGGATTCTGCATGTTTCGGCAGGAGCCGTCGGCTTGAATGGTGGGCCATTCGAACTGGGAGACGATATCGGTCTTGATGTAATTCGCCCTTTGGCAGAGTCCATCGATTTCGAGATAATCGGCGGGCCGGAGCGGATGGTCCGGGTCTCGGACCACGCACAGAAAGCAGGCGCCCTTGAAGCCACGTTGTTGCATGTCCTGTTCAATCCGCTGTGTCATTTCCAGGGCGAGTCCGTTCCCGCGGTAATCGGGGTGAATGATGATTTCACCGATATAGCAATAGTCCTGAATATTCCGATTCAGAGTTTGGAAATGGGCATTGAATTCTTTGACAATATCGAAGTCGCTGACCAAGGGGAGGGCGGTGACGAACCCGATGATTTGGGCATTATCCCGGGCGACGGCGACTACGGCATGGGGGTTGGAGACCAGGCCTGCGAGGTATTTGGCTTCGTATTCCATGGTCCCCTGGTAGAGGTATGGGAATTCCCGGAAATACTGGATGCGCCATAGACCGATGAGTTCGGTGTAGTCGGTGATTTCGGATCCGTGAAGCAGCGTGATTTCGATCATTTGGATGAATTCCTGGCGGCTCGCGATGGCTCGTGCCTTCGCGGCGCTGTGATGGTGCTTTGAACTCTCTGGACATCGCATTACGGCTACGAATGCGCGGTGGATATTGCAAGTTGTGCAAAGCGGCGCAGGACCATGGATGCGGTCGGGGTATCGGTGACGTGTTCGGCGACGATCTGGGGATTGATCCCTTGGGGGCGGAGTTGGTCGGCCTGCTCGTGGATATAGGCACGCATGATGGCGGGGTCGAATTCGGGGTGAAACTGAATCCCCCATGCGCGGGGGCCGATGCGCATGGCGTGATTGACCTCGTGGCTGTTGGCGGCGAGCCGCACTGCGTTGGGGGGCAGTTCGAGCACGGTCTGAGAGTGCGCGACATGAGCGGCGAACGTGTCGGGCAGGTCTTGGAAGATGGAATCCTGTGCCGATTCCGCGAGCAGGTCGATCTGAGTGGTACCGATCTCGATTCCGTGTGGGTGGAAGCCGACGGTGCCGCCTGTGGCGCGGGCCAGCAATTGGTGGCCGAAGCAGATGCCGAACAAGGGGGTCTCTGCGTCGATGAGGTCTGCTATCCAGCGCTCGAGCTGAAGACTCCAGGGATGTGAGTCCGTGACCATGGCATGCGAACCGGTGATCACGACGCCTGCGCACTCGGACGGGCGGGGAAGGGGAACACCTTGCCGGGGGTCCACAACGGCGACGGCGATTTCGACAGGGCCGAGCGCTGCGCGAGTCCAATCTTCGAAATCGCCGTATTGTTTGGCGGTGGATGCGAATGTGGAGCCGGTCTTAACGATGAAGAGTTGTTTCATTACGCGAATGTTTTCCCACATCGCGCCAGAGTTCAACCCTCTGATTCGCCGAATTCGAGGTCGTCCGAATAGGCCGCCGCTTTCCCGACCTGCCCTTCCCATTCCCATCCGGAGAGCCTCCCGCAGAGGGCGCGGTGACGTTTTCGAGCAGGCTTCGGGGGTGGGTAGGGTCAATGCTCTGTTCGCAATCCTTTTGGGATTTTGTTTAGATTAACCGTTTCCAGGAAAGCGGGTTTTGGGAGGAATCACCTCAACCCGCAAGCAAACCTCCCCATTCCCCTCCTCTGCGCCTCTGCGCCTCTGCGCGAGTCCTCCCCATCCGGACCCTATTAGGCGGCGGGGACGCCCATGATTTGGTGGATCTGGCGAACGACCATGGGGTCGAGGTCGAGTCCGGAGGCCAGCTGGTTGAGATATCGCTTTTCGGCGGGTGTATCGACCTCGATGGCCAGGAGGGATGCGCTGTAGAGCTCGGCGGCCAGGTCTTCTTGTCCCCTTGCGGACTGCACCAATGCTTCGGTTTCCATGGGTTTTCGGAGTTCCTTGAGGAGGAACTGCCTGGCCTCGTCATCCATGCCGAATTCTTGGACTTTGCCGAGAATGCGTTGGATTTCCTCGTCATCGACGCGGTTGTCGGCCTTGGCGGCGTTCATCATGGTGCGAAGAATCAGTTCTGCGCGCGCCTCGAGTTCGTCCTCTTCCTCTTTGGATTGCGGTTCGACGAGTCCGAGGGGCACTGTTGGTGCCTGCCCGCCCCGATTTTTGAGCGCCTGGAAGGCGATGGCGCCGAGGAGCGCCAAGGCACCGCCTCCGACGGCACCGCCTGCGGACCGGCGTCCACCGCCGAGGAGCGAGCCTGCGAGTGCGCCCAGGCCGCCGACGGCGAGGTTGCGTTTCCCGCCGGCGATTTTTTCGGCCTCCCCGAAGAGGTTGCCGAGGAGGCCGCCGATGCCGCCTGCGCCCAAGGCGCCGCCGCCGCCCCGGGTGCTGCTGCTGCTACTACCGCCCAACATACCGCCCAGGTTTTCGAGGAGGCTGCCGCCACCCAGCGAGTTCGTCATGCGCTCGCGTGTGGAGGAAGTCATTCCCGATTGCATGACGGACCCCAAGAGATCACTGAGTTTCATTATTGTATACTCCTGAATTATAGGTCGGTGGATCCAACCGAGCCCGAGTTTACAGGGACACGCCAAGCAGCGGCAACTGCAAAGGGAAAGGGGAGAAGGAATGCTGAAGAGCTGGGAAGGGGTGAGGGAAGGTGAAAGGTAAACAGGAAAGACACGAAGACACGAAGGTCTGGAAGGGGAGGTTATCACAGGGCGTGCTGTGATCCCTGCAACCGCCTTGGTCCGCAGGGAACGGATACATCAAAAAAAACAAAAGGGCGGGATCAGGGCATGGACCATTCCCCCCCCCATGGGTAGAGGTCGTTCGAAAAGGCGCGCTCCATCATGCGTCGCCTCCAGGCAATAGCGGCTGATCGGCCAAATCATTGTCGAAATCGAAATCGAAATCGAAATCGAAATCGAAATCGAAATCGAAATCGAAATCGGGATCGGAATCGGAATCGGAATCGAGGAAATCGAGGAAATCGAGGGAATCGATTCTTGCTTGTTCTGTATGGCGCCTGGCACTCTGCGCGAGGCCTCCGGTTTCGGGTGGGGAGGGCTCGCGCGGGGTTATTCTGATGGGGCCGATTTCCCCGGGGCGGGGATGGGGCGAATCTCCAGTGCAAAGGGACGATCGGGTTGGAATTCGACGGTTTGCTTGAGTCGGCGACCGGTCTGCCACGTGGCGTCCGGAGTGTCGGGTCCGACCATCTCAACGGCGAAATGTTCGCCGCTCAGGCCGTAGTCGATCAGATCGAGGTCGAAGGTCGCCGCATGCGGCTTTTTGTCGACATTGACAAAGACCAGGGCGAGCCGGTTCTCGTGGGGAATGCGCCATGCCCCGGTTTGGATGGCGGCGATAGTGACCGGCCATTCGCCGCTCCACTGCCAATCCGCTGTAACGTTGGGAACCTCGCCTTGAAGGATTGGGGGACGTTCCATTCGGCCTTGATGGAAGTACGGGCTGAGCTTCCAGCGAAGGTTGGCCATGCGCTTCAGGAAGGGCATGCCGTTGGTGCTTTCGAGGATATCCGGTGTGATCCAACCGATCTGCTCGCCGAACACGAGCTGTTGTCCCGCCTTCATCCGCAGGGCGAGATCGCGCGTGGTGCCGCCGCGATAGGCGCGGCCGAACAGTTGAATGGTGCCGCCGTAGATCGCGCTGAAGGCGGGGACTTGATCTTGGAACTGCCAATGCCAGGATAGGTATCCATCGAACCAGCGCAGGAATGGTTCGGCATTGCACTCGCTGGTGAGCATGGCGTCATGGGGAATGGCGGCATGGATATTGTCGAGCATGTGCCAATAGCCTTCGTTCCACCAGTGTCCACCTCCGAGCGGGTGACCGTGGCTGGGATCGAAGCAAGGCATCGGTTTGGCGGCCGCGATCTGGTCGATATAGACCCCTTTCACCCCGCATTGACGGGTCAGCTCATGAACGATCTCGGCGACTTTCGATTGCCAGACCGGGGTGGTCGGGCACATCGGAGCCAAACGCACAGGCGAGCCGTCGGGCTCCTTGCTGTTATAGGTCTCGATATACGGCTCGCCCGATTCCTGGCGTGCGGTGGCTGGTAAGGCAACCGTGCTAAAGGCTTTGTCTTCGAGTCCGTGGTCGCGGGTGTCCCAGAGACGTCCGTTGATATACGGCATCACGAAGACACCGTTGCGCTGGAGTTCCGCGACACCCGCCTCGAAGTCGTCGTGGGCGGGGAAATAGTGTGGGTAATCGTCATCGAACGCGATCTGGTGCCAGTTGTACCAGTGCAGGCCGGTCGGGAGGCCCATTTCCCGGGCGAAGTCGAGGGCTTGGGGGACGACTGTTTCTGCTTTCCCGCTGCTGCGTACCCTTCCGGTCTGGTGTATCTTGTCGGTTTGCATTCTCTTTAGCGGGCCACCACTTGGCTTCGGCCTCCACCCAGGTGCGATAGATGAGAGAGGCGTCGAACCAATCGCCTTGGAAGGTGCGCCAGACGGCTTGGCCGGGTAGTTGAAAGTCGTTCCCGCCCCGGGACATATCCGGAACCGGATGCCGGATGGAAAAGGCGGCGCTCTGGGTATCGGGCAGGCTTTGGGCGTGCAGGTGTTTGAGGCTGCCCCAGGGGTCGTGCATGCCGAGGTAGAACCCGTCGTCAGCGCCCGCGCCGTAGACGGCCATGAATTGCATGGTGGTCCAGCCGTTGGGATAGGGGCCTTGATCGTGGAAGGCGCTGGCGACGGCGGACTTCGCGGTGCCGGGTCCGCGCGGGAAGAAGATGAACCGGTGGGGATCCGGCCTTTGCACGGCGACGTTGGGGAAGACAACCTCGCGAAGGGTGAGGTTGGGGTTATCGTTTTGGACTGCAATGCTCCAAGCCAGGGCGGACTCCTCCGGACGGGATTGGATCTGCACGCGGACGGTGAGTCCTTGCAGGCGGTCGTCGTTGGGCTCACTCCAGGAGAGTCCGGTCGATTTGGGATCCGGTCCGGCGGTGATCGAGGTCTCTTTCCAGCCGGTGGTGGCGTCGAGGGTGAGGGTTTCCGGGGCGCCCTCTTCGGGGAGGGTGCTGATGGTGAGGCTGAAGAGAGGCACCGTCGGGGGCGCAGGTTCCAGGCATTCGTCCGGTCCCAGCGAAACAGGGGCTTGTGAGATACCGTTCTCGTCGGGGAGGAGGACGAGGTGGAGCCGACCGGCCTCTATCGTGTGGGGTTCGGCTGCGACTGTTCCGTTGGTGGTGAGGATTGCCGCCAAGAGGAGGAGGGCGAACATCGGCGGTCGAGCGGACCGCGTGGTTTGAGAAGAAAGTGGGGATTGCATGTGTGCCACCAGCCTTTCCGGAAATGGACCAATATTCGGGTGCGACGGCGGGCGGCCCACTGAAGGCGGAACCGTCGAGCCTGCGCCATCTTAGCAAATGGTTCCAACGAAGAGAATGCCAATCATTGCTTGCCATAGGGACCGAGTGCGGCTCTTCGGTTGGGGAAGGAAGGTGACAGGTAAACTTGGAAGACGCGAAGGTCCGGAAGGAGATGCCTCGCGCAGAGGCGCAGAGGCGCAGAGGCGGGAATGGGGAAAGGTCAGAGCTGTTTCCCGCAACAGGCTTGGTCCGCTGGAAACGGTATATCTAACATATTTCCCGAAAAGGCAGGGATTAGAGCATGGACCCTACCCACCCTCATGGCCAGGTCGAAAACGCCACTGCGTCCTCTGCGGGAGGCTCTCCGGATGGGGGAGGGAAGGTGACGGGAAGGGGGAAAGGTCAGAGCTGTTTCCCGCAACAGGCTCAACAGTAAATCTAGCCAATTTCCCGAAAAGGCAGGGATTAGAGCATGGACCCTACCCACCCTCATGGCCAGGTCGAAAACGCCACTGCGTCCTCTGCGGGAGGCTCTCCGGATGGGGAGGGAAGGTGACGAAGGGGAGCGGCTGCCTTTTCGGACGAACTCTTGGTGCAATAATATTGACAGCCGGCGATGAAAGATTGTCTTTACCCAATCGTATGGTTCATAGGATGAACGTTATGAGCGATGAACAGCGGCCCATGGAATGACAGAACAGGAACCGGAGCGACCGTTGGAGGCGGTTGCGGTGTTTGCTTCGGCCTAGGATATTTCTCACGTGCCAAGTCTCTTAATCCCCAACGTCCCAAGGATCGGCTCTATGCGACAAGGTGTGAACTCCTCAGATCAGCGAAACTTGATCCGTGTGCGGTGCGTTTTTCGACTCTTGGTGGGATCCTTGGCACTTCTGCTTGCCTCCCCGTGTGCCGACGCATCCTTGGTTATTTCGGAGTTTATGGCGTCCAACGGCTCCTCTCTGGTTGACGAGGATGGAGACAACAGTGACTGGTTGGAAATCCACAACTTGGGTGATTCGGCGGTATCTCTGGAGGGGATGTACCTCACGGACGATCCGGAGAACCTGACCCGTTGGGCGTTTCCGGCGGTCGCGCTCGAACCGGACGGGTTTCTCGTGGTATTTGCCAGCGGGAAGGACCGTGCCGCACCCGGGGGCGAGCTGCACACAAACTTCAGCCTCGGAGCTGAGGGTGAATATCTCGCCTTGGTGGGGAGTGATGGTGGGACGGTTCTCGACGCGTATGAGCCGACCTTTCCGGAGCAGCTGACGGATGTTTCGTATGGCAGGACGCACTCGATCCAAACGATGGTGGGCGGTGATTCAGAAGTGGAGTATCACGTGCCCGACTCCGGCGATGCTGCGATTGGCGAGGCCTGGGTGGAGCCGGCATACTCGACCTCTGGTTGGAAGAGCGGCCGGTACGGCCTAGGGTTTACGAGCTTGCCGCCCAGCGGTTTCGAGGCGACCTGCATTCGCGCGAACACCTCGGTCGGGAATCTCAGCACCGCTGAGGATGTTGTGGAATCGCCCTGGATGCAGCTCAGCACCGTGACTGAATCCGCGGATGTCATCAACTATTTCAACTCCGGCGGACAGGGGAATTTTTCGTCCGACAACATGTTCCCGGGGATGACCACTGATGATATCGACGATTTCGTGTTGTTAGCGACCGCGACGATCTCGATCCCCTCGGCGGGCGACTGGAGCTTCGGGGTGAACAGCGATGACGGGTTCGGGCTGGTTTTGGACAATGGTGTGGACCAGTTCTCGATGGCGTATCCGAACCCGCGCGGCAACTCTGACACCATTTCGGTCTTCAAGATCACCCAGCCGGGGGCCTACCAATTGCGGCTTTTGTTTTTCGAGCGCGGGGGCGGTGCGAGCGTCGAGCTGTTCGCGGCTCAGGGCAATCATCCGAGCTTCAACTACGACGATTTTCGCTTGGTCGGGGATGTTGCGGGCGGAGGTCTCGGCTTCAGTGGAGTTGCGGATGGCATAGAGACGGATGTGTCGGAGGACATGGTCGGCGAGAACGCCTCGATCTGGGTGCGCAGCCGGTTCACGGTCGAGGATCCGGGAGCGGTGGGGCAATTACTGCTCAACATCCAGTATGAGGATGGATTTGTGGCCTATTTGAACGGGGAGCGTGTTGTGGAGCGCAACGCGCCTGCGACGATTTCCTGGAATGCGCAGGCGGAAGCGGATCGACCGTTGGACCAGATCGGTGTTTTGGAGCAAATCGATCTGACGGGTTTTCTGCCCTTGTTGGAGGTGGGTGAAAACGTCTGGGCGATACATGGTTTGAACGAGTCTGATTCGGATCCTGATTTTCTGTTGGATCCGGAGCTGATCGGCATCGGGCACGAGCAGAAGTTCCAATACATGCAGGTCAGTACGCCGGGGGTGATGAATGCCGAGGGCAGCGACGATTTCGTCAAGGACGTGGAATTCAGCGTGCCTCACGGATTTTACGACTCCGGGTTTTCGCTTGCGCTGTCGACGCCTTCGGCAGGGACCCGAATCTACGTCACGCTGGACGGGTCTACGCCTTCACAGGACAACGGTTTTCTCTACATCGGCACGATTTCGATCAACAAGACCACCTGCGTTCGTGCCATCGCGCAGAAGGATGGATGGATCGATTCCCGGGTAGGCACCCAGAGCTACTTCTTTGTGGAGGATATCATCCGACAATCACCGTTCGGGCAGGCGCCCACGTCGGATTGGCCGACCGGCAGGGTCAACGATCAGGTCTTCGATTACGGGATGGACCCTGAGATTGTCAACAGCGGCACCTGGGGCGGGCAGATTCGGGGTGCGCTCGTGGATATTCCAACCATTTCCCTGGTCACGGACTTGGATAACCTGTTCGACCCCGCCAAGGGGATTTACGTCAACGCCCGGAATGACGGCCGGGCATGGGAGCGCCCGACCTCTGTGGAGCTGATCCGTCCGGATGGGCTTCCGGGATTCGCCGTCGATGCGGGCCTTCGGATTCGGGGTGCCTTCAGCCGTACACCGGACAATCCGAAGCACTCCCTGCGGCTCTTCTTCCGGAACGAGTACGGTCCTGGCAAGCTGCGCTACCCGCTGTTCGACACCGAAGGAGTGGACGAATTCGACAAGGTCGACCTGCGGACCAGCCAGAACTATTCCTGGGCGTATGAAGGGAGCGAGCAGAACACGATGTTGCGGGACGTGTTTTCGCGCGACGTGCAGCGGGATATGGGGCAACCCTACACCCGAAGTCGGTATTACCATCTCTACCTCAACGGCCACTATTGGGGGGTGTACCAGACCGAGGAGCGGGTGGACGCCGACTATGCGGAGAGCTATCTCGGCGGGCGGGCCGAGGATTTCGATGTGATCAAGAACGACTCCTCCGCCGGCCGGGCGTTGCACGCCAGCGACGGGACGATGGATGCCTATCGCCGGTTGTATGACGCGGCGACGAACGGTTTTTCATCAGACGCCGCCTATTTGAGCCTGCTTGGTTTGAAGCCGGACGGCACTCCGGATCCGAATGGGGAGGTATTGCTGGACGCCCAGAATTTGATGGACTACATGATCTGCACGTATTACACGGGCGATCCGGATTCGCCGATCAGCTGCTGGGGGCATTTTTCGAACAACGTATTTGCGGTATTCAACCGGGAACATCCGAACGGCTTTTCCTGGTATCGGCACGACGCGGAGCACTCCCTGGGTGCGAACGGCGGGTTGGAGGAGGCCCGGCTGCTGACCGATCCGACGGATCGGAGTATTGGGCAGGAGTGGCGGCACTTCAATCCTGCCTGGTTGCACGTGCGTCTGACCAAGAACCTGGAGTATCGGATGCAGTTTGCCGACCGCGTTGCCAGGCATTTCTTCAATGGTGGGCTGTTGACCCCGGAGAGGAACATCGAGCGGTGGTTGGGGCGTGCGGACGAGCTCCAGTTGGCGATCATTGCAGAGTCCGCCCGCTGGGGGGACGCCAAGCGGACGACTCCGCGGACCAAGTCGCATTGGTTGACCCAGGTCAATAATATGGTCCAGCAATATTTTCCGTTTCGGACCCAGCGTGTGATCGACCAGATGCGATTGGTGGAGATGTTCCCCGACCATGCGGTGGTGATCCTGGATCAGCCCGGCGGTGCGGTTGAACCTGGGTTTACGCTTGGGCTCACGCAGCAAAACGGGGACATCGGCGTGATTTACTACACGCTGGATGGGACGGATCCCCGGCTCTGGGGTGGGGGGATCGCCCCGGGTGCCATGGTCTATGACGAGGAAGGGGATGGGATCGCGATCACGGAGAGCACGACGGTGAGGGCGCGGGTCTACGGTGCCAATTCCTGGGGTGCCCTGACGGAGGCGCGGTACACGGTCGGTCTCGGCGGGGTGGTCATCAACGAGTTCATGGCCCGCAATGTTGGGCACATGGAGGATCCGGACGAACCGGGCGAGTATCCCGATTGGATCGAGCTGGTGAACAGCTCTGCCGAGCGAGTCGATCTGGGTGGGATGTTCCTGACGGATGATCCGGATGACCTGACCCTATGGCGGATTCCGTTCGGGACGGTTTTAGAGCCGGGTGCGCACCTCCTGATCTACGCGGACGATGATCCTTCGCAGGGATTGTACCACGCCAAGTTCCGATTGGATCAAGCGGGTGAGTCGATTTTGCTTGTGGCCACCGACGGGAGCACCGTCGTGGATTCGATTCAGTTCGGTCCACAGTTCGCGGACATCTCCTATGGACGATATCCGGATGGATCGGCTGTCTGGGGATTCCATGAAACTCCCACGCCGGCGGGTATCAATACGGAACATATGGTGTCGGGCGTGAGGACAGTGCCGCTTTTGGGTGTACGGGTTGTGGATGTGTCTTCGGTGGTGTTTGAATGGGAGAGTTGTGTCGGGTGCCTTTACCAGATCCAGTGGACGGATGATTTCACGGCCGAGACCTGGACGACGCTGGGGTCATTGACGGCGACGACGGATCGCTCTCAGGCGGAGGTCCCGGTGCCTGCGGAATCGATCCGCGGTTTCTTCCGGGTGGTGGAATACCCGAATGAAGGCTGATCAAGCAACAGCGGCCCTGCCGGCGGATGTGACTCCGCAGACAGGGCCGCTGATTGACTGGGATCAAGCCAAGATAGAAGGTGCGTCTACCAGTGCGTCTACCACGGAAGGGATTGGTCTCCGTGGAAGAAGCCGCCGGTGGGACCGTCCGCCGGCAGTGTGGCCAGGCGGACCGCGGTCCGGGCGCCTTCCTCGACGCTCATGGGGCCTTCGGGATTGGCGTCGGTCTTCACGGAGCCGGGATGGGCGGCGTTGACCTTGATCGGGGTGTCCTTGAGGGCGTGGGCCAGGTGCACGGTGAAGGCGTTGAGAGCAGTCTTGCTGGAGTTGTAGGCCACGGCTTTGGCGTCGTCGAGGCCGCCATCGGGCGCGCAATGGAGGGTCAGCGAGCCGAGCACGCTCGACTGATTGACGATGCGACCGGCGGGGCTTTTGGCGATGAGCGGCAGGAGAATCTGGGTCAGTTCCACGAGTCCGAAGAAGTTGGCGTCGAAGGTATCGCGCAGCATTGCGATGGGCACGTTTGTTGCGTTATAGATCCAATCGGCGGCGAAGCCGGCGTTATTGACGAGGCAATCGAGGTGTCCGAATTCGGAAGCGATCCGATCGTGTGCCTGGGTAAAGGTCTCCGGGTTGTGCATATCGATCTGGATGGCGTGCACCTGGAGTCCTTCGGCCTGCAGCCTTTTGGCTGCCTCGGCACCGCGTGCCTCGTCGCGCGCACCGAGCAGGATGGTGTAACCGAGTCGGCCGAGCTGGCGTGCGATTTCCAGACCGAGGCCTTTATTGGCCCCGGTCACGAGGGCGATCTGGGTGGCAGTATTCATGCTGTATTCGTGCTTTCTTGGGGGGGTGACACACGCCTGATCCGGCGCGATACAATAACATTAGTATGCCGCTGAACGTTGGCGCGGTCAATCCACCGCCGCCCAAGCCGCTCTCTGAAAATCCGTATTTTGCGCCATTGGCCGTATTTCACGTC
>CALLYA010000274.1 GCA_937875495.1 uncultured Verrucomicrobiota bacterium | reverse complement strand
GATCCGGATGGGGAGGTCAGGTTGAGAATGCGGCTACCTTTTCGGACGGGCTCTAGCCACCGGCCTTTAAGCCGGCTTTTCTTCGGTCTCGGTTTCCAGGTTTTTTGCCAGGCCCCACACCTGGCTGAGGGGCAAGGACATGAGGATACCGGTTCCTGGGGAGGTGAGGTCACCGACGACATCCTCGATGATGGCTGCGAGTTCAGCGATTTTGGAGGTGGGCACGGCGCTGACAATGGTTGGTTTGGCGCCTTTGGTGGAGGGGAAGAGGGTGCTGAGACCGGTAAAGATTTGGACCTCGCTCGAGAGCACCTGCCACATCCCGCGGCCTTCGAGCACGGTGGCTCCTTGGACGCCGGCCTCTAGCATTGCGGAGAGGGTGTCGTCCAATCGGTCGGGATCGTTGAGGATAAAAACCAGAAGAGAGCAATCAGCGCGGGGAGTAGACATAGGCTCGATCGGGGAAATCGTTAAGGAATTCAGCCGTGGATCGGGGGCTGGTTGGCCCGGGAAATGACCGCTTGACGCGGCTGGATCGCCGAAAACCGCTCTGCTATGGATGGCGCTGGTCTTCTTTGGAGAGGATCTCTGCAAGACGATTGGGGTCTTGGGTGGAGATGAGTTGCATTCGAAAATCGGGGCTATTGACCAACCGACTGATCCGAGCCAGGAGTTTGAGGTAAACAGAGGGTCTTCCTTCGGGTGCGAGGACCAGAAAGAAGATCTGGACAGGGGCTCCGTCCACCGAATCGAAGTCGATTCCTTCAGGGCAGGTGGCGAAGAGGACGTGGGGACGGTCGATACCACTGATCGTGCAATGGGGGATTGCTACCCCAGCGCCGATGCCCGTGGAGACCTGATCCTCTCGACGAACAACACGCCGAATGATTTCGTCGAGGTTGTCGAGACCATCGGCCTGGCTCAGTGTGCTCGCCATGGCCTGAATGGCCTCTAATTTGGATAATCCGGGCTTGAGCGCCAGGACATGGTGTGGTCCGATGAGGTTGCTGATACGGGTGCCCATAAGATCGAAGGATAATCCATTGCCGCAGGATCGCCAACCCCTACCGCGGAAAATCCGAATGTGGCTCGGCCAAGGATCCATGAAAATGTTCCTTGCGCCTTGAATGTATTGGTGGCAAATATTGCTTGGGCGCGGAATAGCATTCGCGCATGGCCCGAGGAAAAAGTGGCCGTAAGGTCAGGAAGGAGAGCGGTTTAATGATGTTTGGATCGCCTTCCCAGATTTCCGTTGACACGCCATCATTTTTCCGTCATGGTCTTCATTGAACTTATAAGTGGCCTCCAACCAGAAAAGGAGAATTGCAATAATGAGGCTTCGCGCACAGAAAATGGTATGGACGATTGGGGCGATGGCCGCGGTCGGCTGCTTTGTCGGGGTGATCTCGGCGAAGGCGGTGACGCGTGTCCAGTTCCAATTTGATCCACGAGTCTTGGTCGAGAGCGAAATCGAGGCTGGCGGTGGCAATGCGATCATGGATCGCACGTCGCTGGAGAATCCTCGGCGTCTGCATGTCGGCAGTGGAATTGGTGAGAACAGTCGTGCCTATTTCCAGAACTTCTGGGGCGACACGAATCCCAGTGTTCAGCCGAACTGGTATGGGATCTCCGCGTATCAGGACAACTGGGCGGATCCAGGTTCCAGTGCCCCTGCCGGGAGTGTGACACCGGTTGCTACGAATCCGTTTGGCGAGGTATGGAATTCACGCCGTGACGACGATACCGGTCGCATTGTGTTGAACTACTTCAACCTTTTCATTCCGGAGACATCGGGCATGCCGGCTGCCGGCGATCCGTTGTATCAGTGGGTATCCTCACCGATCTCCAAGACCAACGGGTCTTTGGTGAACGGTGCTACAGGAGCCAATTCCAACTGGGGTTTCTTCGACTCTGGTCTCGGCGCAACGGGCCCCATGTTCTTTGTGGGTACCGGTGCTCTCAACGACAGCGCCAATCCTGACGGTCTGTTTGCGAACAGCCCCCAGGACTTTGGCCAGTTTACCTTTGATTTCTACACCAGCGATCCGGTTGTGGACGGCCAGGAGTTCACCTTCTGGTTCGGAACCAACTCTGAGGATTACTACAACATGCTCTACAATGGGGATAGCTCCCCCATTTGGATCGACGGCCTGCCCGTTCCTGGTTTCGGAGTTTCCGAGATCCGCGGATATGAGGGCACGGTCAAGTTGACGGCATCGGTCATTCCGGAGCCGAGCACGGTTGCCATGAGCATCCTCGGCGGGATTCTGCTGGGAATCGGTGCGATTCGTCGCCGCAAGATTCGTGTCAACGCCAAGGCCCTGAGCCTCCTTGTGGTGGCTGGTGCCCTGGTCGTGGTTTCCTCGGCTCAGGCTGCTGGAACCAAGGTGGTGCGCTCTGGTGAGCCGGCTGCGGTCGTTGGTCTGAAGGGGACGATCGAGATCTTCGACGCCCAAGGTGATGTACAGAAGGTGTACTCGCTGGCGACTGCGCCGCGGATTCAGCCTCCTGCATTGGTACATGTTCCCCGCGGAAGCGCGATGCTTCGGGTCGGTGAGATGTACGTCCAGGTGCCGGAGGGTGGATGGGTCAACCTGGTGAAGAACGCGCAAGGCCGCTCGATCGAGCTGGTCGTGCCCTCCTTCTCCGAGGTCCCTGCTTCCGTCTATGTCGAGGCACAGCAGTTTACCCTGACGAAGGGCAGTGTTGTGCGGGCCTCCTATGACTTCGTGAAGGAGCAGGTTGAGGTTTCCACCAGCCGTATTTCCGGGGATGTCGAGATGTCGCGGGCGGCGCTTGCTGAGCTGCCGGGCGTGGAGAATTCCAATAGTTCGACGATCAACTTCTCTGCGGCCAAGGGCGCAGGGCCTGCCGGTGGAACATGGGCTGGTCCCTTCATTCCTCCTGTCAGCCCCTTCCAGCCGCCCGTCATGGTGCCTCATAAATAAGGCAACCATATCGGATGGTTAAAGATGTCCTAAGGGGTATCGGGTGACAGATGAGCCCGATCCCTGAACGAGAAAAGCCCCGCATCGGAAGGCCGATGCGGGGCCTCTTCTTTTTCAGCATTCTATGGGCCTGGTGTTGGATCCAGAACGGGAGAGATCATTTCCGGAATACGCGTGGGATGCCTTGCCCCCACCGATAGGGAATCAACTGCCCGGTGCCAACTATCTAGAGGTTGGCCGAAAAGGTCTTCGGATCCGGATGGGGAAGTATCCCGCAGAGATCGCAGAGGGCGCAGAGGTGTATTGGGAGGGGAGAAAAGGGACCTACATCGGAGCCGTTTTCAACAACTGCCTTGGTCAACTGAATCGGTATCACTGAAAATGCCCCCTCCAAAAGTAGGCTGCAGAGCATGGGACCTACCCCTGCCCATTACCCTTAATTTACATCTGGGTAGTTTTGTTCACCGCTGAACAGTGCGTATCCCAAGCACATGATGTTCAATGCGATATAGCCATGCCACAGTATTTGGTGGCCTGGAGGGAGGTCGTTTTTTCGGCCGAGATGTCCCCCGATTTTGGCGACGAGCTTTATGGCGTCACCCAGCTGGACTGGCGGCTTCAAATGGTTTTTTTTTGCGTAGGCGCGTAATGTTCGTACTTCGATGTCCGAAAACAGGACTTCGGCAGGGAGTTGCGTGGCCTCTCTCCCAAGAAGAGTCATCAGCATAATACGCCAAGCGATGACAAGATTGATGGCAATAGCCCTGCGCAACCGGCCCGCTGTTTTGTTGGCGAGGTCCTCAATTCGGCATCCGGACTTGAGCACTCGGTGCCAGTCCTCAATTCGCCAGCGCAGGCAATACCACCGCAGACATTGTTCGGCCTGTTCGGGGGAGGTGATGGCAATGGTGGTCAGGAGAAACCATTGGATCGGCTTGCTCCCCGTCGGAGGATTCACCTCCACTACGTGGATAACCCATACTTCCACCGGAGCTTTATCTTTGTGAAATTTGGGGGGAGCAATGCGAATCTTCTTGTAACGCACCTCCATATCCGCCCAGCGTCCAGGCCTCTTGGGACGTGCGTCCTGCTTGCTTTTCTTGGGTCTGGCGCTTTGCCGTGGAACATGCACGCGGACCTGACTCTGAATCGGCATCTGCGACACGGCGTCGAAAAGTTTGGGGGAACCCTTGGCAATACTGCGGTTATGCCTGGCGCGTACCAGCAGGGCAACTCGTTTGGTACGGCGCTGCTCGTCAAACAGTTCGAAGAAATCAGCTTCCCGATCGCATACATCAATCAATTGCGTACCAGGCATTTGAGCGCTCAGTTCAACCAGGTCGCGGTGGTGTTCGATCCAGACAAAGGTCTTCTTCTCTTCAATGGGAATTTCAGATTCCGGCCGCTGCTGCTTAGCCTTGACTTCAACCGCGTTGCACTGGGCCCGCAACACTCCCAGGGGAAGCCCATTGGGAGCAACGGCCAAGGTACTGTGCAAATGAAGCCCCCGACTTTTGGCGCTGGTCTGGTTGGTTCCGATTTGTCCAAGACCTTCGCATTGGTCCAGGTTGCTGAAGTTCAGGTCACTGCCGTCCTGAATACACAATACGGTTTTCTGCCCCTGCATACGCCGTGCGGTACGTTGTCGATGGGGCGACAGAATGTTGAACATATCGACCGCCGATTCCTCGGGTTGGTCGATCAGCCGGTAATAGGCTTTGACCGAGGGCCAATCACCTTTGGCAACCCCGCTAAAAGCACGATCCGGAACCTCTGCTTTATCTGCCGCCACCTTCACCAACCTTTTGCTCAAGCGGGCATCACCCAGAGGTGCGCCACCAAACTCGTTTTCGGCCCAATGCTCTTTTTCCAACCCGTCTTGCGGGCTTAAAGCGCCCAGTCCAGCATGGGAATCCAATCCAATCTGCTTCCTGAAGTCGCTCTCTAGTGGGTAGATATAGATATCTTTGACGCTCAGTTGCGAGGTCATGTAACGATCTTGTCGTCCACGGCCCTTGGTTTTGCCCACCGGTATCCAATTCGCTGCCCGATAACATGCTCCATCGTGGGTTTCGGTGTCTACAAAACTCTCCACCAACAACAATCGCTCTTGAAATCTCTGCCAGAAGTCCTCGGGCAAAGACGCCATGCTCATGCTCAATACCTTTGATGCTAAATTTTTGCATCGCACATTTTTGCGAATGAGAAAGCGGTTCATTCCCACAACTACGTTCAGATGTTTCCGCCGTTGCAGGTCACTCCATCCGATCCAGCGATCACGATCTTCCAATTTCAGTGCTGCAGCAGCAAAACCCAGCCCACCCAACCAGCCGTGATCCGATCCGATCAGATAGCGAAGTTGGCGTCCTACCAACGGACCGGCCCCCTGCGGATGCTCCTGCATCATCAGCTCGTTCCAGATCCGCATCTGGCCTTCGGTCTCGACCATAACCAACTTCAGGCCAATAATTTCACTGACTTCTTCGGGCACATTCTGGGGTTCGACAACCGGCCCGCACAGACGACGCGGCTCCCGTTGCTTGACAACTCGACGGACTGAAACCGGCAGGGTAAAATGCCCTTTGCCCTCCAGATCTCGTAATGCCTTCAAACATCCGCCTTGTTGTAGTTGACCACGAGCGTCCAAAAAGCCGAATCGGCGACAGACGGCACGTGCCAAAGCAGTGCGGTGAAGGAATTGCTTGCTTTCAAGCAGTTCACGCACGCAGGTTATGTTCTCAGGTTCTGATAATGTCCGTTTGATCTGATTTTGCGGATTCATGTCATGAGCTTGCATGACATGGAGCGCATTGTCCAGAACTTTAAAGCGGGTAAAGGGCAGGGCTAGGTCTTCACCACACTACCTGTTCTGGGGTTGGAGCAGTAATCTCCGGAGG
>CALLYA010000273.1 GCA_937875495.1 uncultured Verrucomicrobiota bacterium | reverse complement strand
GTACGTGAACGTGTACCGCTTCGCTGTGTACGTGTACGTTTCTGGGCCGAGCTCGAGGTCGTCCGAAAAGGTATCAGCTTTCCCGGGCAGGCTTTCCGGGTCCGGATGGGGAGGTCAGGTTGAGAATGCGGCTACCTTTTCGGACGGGCTCTAGGTTTGAACTGCAAGATTCGATGAGAGCTGCTGGTGGGCGCAGGACTCTTCAGGGAACCGAGGGCCACAGATGCGCTCGCGGCCATCCATATTGTTCAGGTCATGTCCCAAGGTGTCGTGCTCCCCCTTTGGCGTAACGGCGTCTTGGCGGTTCAATCTCTTTGCCTTCACGCTTGACGAAGATGGAATCGAATGGCTTAGCGGCCATGGCCGGGTATGGGTAGGCGAAAGGACTATGAATCCGCCCTGGGGTGAAATCCCTTGACAAATGGATCAGAGTCCTCTCCCCCCGCTTGCGTCTCCTGCTGGAATCGGCAAGTATGGATTGCCTGCGGGGAAACGGGGGCTTGTTGAGAGAGTGGAAGGCACTCGCGGTCCTGATGCAGGCCGGTTCATCTTATGGGAAAAAGGACACCGATGTTGTTGCGTTTATTCGGCCGGCCCCGGAGTGGGTGGGGCGGCTCAGACCCGGAGGGGGAGGGCGTTGGGACAAGCCCGCTGCGTTCCTTCCGGCTGAAGGTGCGCCTTTTCGGCTGGGTGTTGCTGGCCATACTGTTCGTCCTTTGGTCCGGCCCGTGGCGGGTTTCAGAGGAGGAGGGGCAGGAGGTGCCCATCCCCATGGAGGAGCCGGCGGCGAACGGGCGGCAGATCCGTGCGGGCAATCGTGTTAAGCTGCTCCGGGAGGATGATTTCCACTTCAACCTTCCTGCGTTGGGTCAGGTGATTGTGCAGCATGGGGTTGCTGAGATCCGGAGCGCCAGCGGTTCTTTCCTGATTCTTGAGGAGCCGGTATTCCAAACCGGCGAGAGCTGGAGTCTGGGGGCCCAGGATTATTATGGGACATTGGCGCCGTGGGCAGGGATGCGGCGTCGAGCGCGGACGATGGATGCGATGGATGTTCTGCCGACCATTCTGCTGGATCCGGGGCATGGTGGTGTCGACTCCGGTGCGGTCGTGGCGGGGCAGGAGGAGAAGAGGCTGTGTCTGGATCTCGCCGAGTGGACCGGATATTGGCTTGAGCAGATGGGGTTTTCGGTCTCCTGGACGCGGAGGGAGGATCGGTATGTCTCCTTGGGGGAGCGCGCGCGAATGGCGAATCGGATGAAGGCCGGATTGTTTGTGAGTTTGCATTGCAACGCAGTCGATTCGTCACAGCCGCGTGGGGTGGAGGTCTATATCAGGTCTCTATCGTCCAGCCGTGGTGTTTCGGACGATGTGGCAGGGCGTGAGGTCACGGCCGGCTGGGAGATTCTGGAGCGTTTGGGCTATGGATTGTCCCCGAACATACGCGGGGTACGCCGAGGGAATTTCCAGGTCCTTCGGGAGGCTGAGGTTCCGGCCGTGTTGGTGGAGTATGGATTTCTTTCCCATCCGGGCGACCGAGCCGCGCTGATGGATCCCTGTTACCGGACGCGCGCGGGGGCCGCGACAGCCTTGGCGATTCGGGATTGGGCCCTGAGGTTTCAATAGGGGAACCGCGGGCGAATTGGCCTGTGGGGTGTCCGGGACTGCGGAACTCGGCTCCAACAGCTGCCGGGGGCAGGAAAGAGCTTCGGCTCCGGCTTGATATCCGCGATTGGAAGTCGATGTTTCTCTGGGATCCCGGGTCGGCGACGTGGGATGCGGAGATGACCGGAGGAGGATCCCTCCCCGGAGGAATCAACTGAAAAGGACCGATGCAGATGAGCAGACCCGAGCGAATACCCGTGTCACTGGGCAAGCGTTCCTACGATATCATCTTGGGGCGTGGGATTTTGACCGAAATAGGAGAGCAGCTGGAAGGCTTGGAGCTCGGTCGCCGTTGCGCGGTGCTTTCCGATAGCAATCTCGGTTCGACATATGGTAGAATCGTCGCCGACGGGTTGAGCAGAGCCGGGTATGAGGCGTATCTGCTGGAGATCCCTGCGGGCGAGGGGAGTAAGACCCTGGCACAGACCGGGGACATCCTGGATGCATTGGTTCAATGTGGGCTGGCTCGTGATTCCTTCCTTGTCAACGTCGGTGGAGGCGTGGTGGGAGATATTGGCGGATTTGTCGCGGCGATCTACATGCGGGGGATTCCGTACCTTCACATTCCGACGAGTTTGATGGCACAGGTCGACGCAATGATCGGCGGGAAGACGGGCGTCAACTTACCGCAGGGCAAGAACCTGGCCGGGGCCTTTCATCAGCCGAAGCGGGTCCTGGTCGAAGCCGGCACTCTAAACACTTTGCCTCAGAGTGAGTTGCGGTCTGGATTCGCAGAGGTGGTTAAATACGGCGTCATTGAGGACCCTTCGCTCTTCCAGTTTCTGGAGCGCAACGTGGGCGGGGTCTTCGCGATGAAGGACCGCATATTGGACCGCATTTTGAGTTCCAGCTGTCGCATCAAGGCGCAGGTGGTGGCCCAAGACGAGCGTGAATCCGGCCGCAGGGCGATCCTCAATTTCGGGCATACGATTGGGCATGCGGTGGAGACACATGCCGGCTATGGCAATCTACTGCATGGTGAGGCGGTGGCCATTGGAATGGTTGCGGCTGCCCGACTATCGCAGAATTTGGGGTACATGGCTCAGGAGCAGGTGGAACGGATCGAGACCTTGCTCCAGAACGCCGGGTTACCGACGGATCTGCGCCCGTATCCTGCGGAGTCGATCCTGGAGATCATGAATCGGGATAAGAAGGTGAAAGAGGGCAAGATTCGTTTCGTGCTCGCTGAGGAGATCGGCAAGGTCTTCATCTCCAGCCGAGTACGAGAGTCGGATCTGCTGGCCCTGTGGGAGTGACCGTCTCAAGCTGTTACACAAAGGGCGAGGTGGTTGCCCGCATTGTATCGCTGCCCCAACCGGAGGGAGGGGATAGGCATGCAAGCGGAGCGAATGGCCAGATTGATTTTGAACATGGTGCCCGGACTCGGCCCGGTGCGATTTGCGGCGTTGCTGGAACGATTCGGCAGTGCCGCTTCCATTTTGGGGGCTAAGGAACCGAGGATAGCGGGGGTTCCCGGGATCGGCCCTGTGCTCGCGGACGCGATTGTACGGGCGGAGGAGACGACTCCCTGGCGGATGCAGTGCACGCGTGCGGAGAAGCTGGGGGTTGAGTTCGTGATTCCCGGGGACCCTGGATACCCCGACGCGCTTCAGGAGATTCACGATCCCCCTATCCTGTTGTACCGTTGGGGGGCACCCTGCCAAGGCCCAGCGCCCCAGGTCATTGGGGTGGTGGGCAGCCGCAGGACGACGATTTACGGACAGGATGTCGCTCGGCGACTTGCCATGCAACTGGCCGAGGTCGGCTTCGTCGTAGTGAGCGGCTTGGCGCGTGGGATTGATACGGCTGCCCATCGCGGGGCGATCCAGGGGGGTGGGCTGACTTGGGCGGTTCTGGGGACTGGCGTCGATGTCATCTATCCCGAAGAGAATGCGGAATTGGCGGTACGTATTCGGGAGCAGGGTGCGGTCCTGAGCGAGTTTCCGCTAGGGTCGACACCGGACCGCCGACATTTCCCGATGCGCAATCGCATTTTGGCCGGCAGTGCTATGGGGGTGGTGGTGGTCGAGGCGGATCGGCGCAGTGGCGCATTGATCACGGCGCGGCAGGCCCTGGATCAAGGGCGTTTGCTCTTCGCGGTGCCGGGAAAGATCATCTCTCCGCTTTCTCGAGGGCCGCACGCCCTGATCAAGCAGGGTGCCAAGCTGGTGGAGGGTGTGGAGGACATCCTGGAGGAATTTGAATACCTGTTCCCCCCGCGCCGAACAGGGCGTGTTTCGGCGGCGGTGTTGGATGCCGGCGGCGGGTCTGCGGTGTGCGTGCCGATTTCTGACGACCCCGATGAACAAGTGGTTCTCAATCTCTTGTCTTCGGGGCGAACGCTGCTCATCGATGAGATCGTCGCAGGGGCGGACCTCGAGCTGAGCAAGGTGGTGGGGGTATTGTTCCGGCTGCAATTGAAGCGGCATGTGCGCCAACTGCCTGGTCAGCGGTTTACCATGTCCCTTGAGGAGCGAATCGGGCCGGATGCCTGAGTGGAGGGGAAGGAATCGAACCGCCAAGCCGCCAAGGGGGCCAAGGGGGAGGGAGTTCAACCGCCAAGACGCCAAGAGCGCCAAGGGGGAGGGAATGCAACCGCCAAGACGCCAAGAACGCCAAGGGGGAGGGAATGCAACCGCCAAGCCGCCAAGAACGCCAAGGGGGAGGGAATGCAACCGCCAAGACGCCAAGAACGCCAAGGGGGAAGGGAATGCAACCGCCAAGACGCCAAGAACGCCAAGGGGGAAGGGAATTCAACCGCCAAGACGCCAAGAGCGCCAAGGGGGAGGGAATGCAACCGCCAAGACGCCAAGAACGCCAAGGGGGAGGGAATGCAACCGCCAAGCCGCCAAGAACGCCAAGGGGGAGGGAATGCAACCGCCAAGACGCCAAGAACGCCAAGGGGGAAGGGAATGATAAGTTGGGAGATGGCCTGAGCCTTATGAATGGGCGCGAACGCGGCTGTGGCTCTTGCCAGCCCCTCCAGTTCGTTGGCCGGTTCCTATCTCCTCTTTTCTTTCTTGGCGTCCTTGGCGTCTTGGCGGTTCGTCTTATGGGGCCTGCCATTGCCGGATGAACTGTCCTCTTGGATTCGATTCGGTCAGCGGGATGCCTGAAGGCAGGGAAATTCAACCGCCAAGACGCCAAGAACGCCAAGGGGGGAGGGAATGATAAGTTGGGAGATGGCCTGAGCCTTATGAATGGGTGCGAGCGCGGCTGTGGCCCTTGCCAGCCCCTCCACTCCTATCTCATCTTTTCTTTCTTGGCGTCCTTGGCGTCTTGGCGGTTCGTCTTATGGG
>CALLYA010000272.1 GCA_937875495.1 uncultured Verrucomicrobiota bacterium | reverse complement strand
CATGGCAAAGCAAGATCGGGGTCGGGGTGGCTATCGGTCTCGGTATCGAAGGGACGCGGGATGGGATTCGGAAACGAGAAATCGGATTGCGCAACTGTATTGTTGCGGTGCTGACAAAACTCGGCAGCGAGGTTTGAGCATTGCTCGGAGGGCCGGGTGCCAACCAGAACAGGAATCGATTCCGATTCCGACCTCGATTCAGACAATGATCTGACTGATCGGCAACCATGGCCTGGAGGCAACGCCTGAAGGAGCGCGTCTTTTCGGACGGCCTCCGGCGAGAGATCGAGTGGGGACGTGTGTGGTGGGTGGCACGGTCAGGGATGGAGGCCGGCATAGATCTCGTCCAATTGGGCGAGGTGCCGTTGCGGATCGCAGGTTTCTGTGACGAAGGCGCGTGCGTTCCTCCCCATCCGTTCAGGGTCGGCCTGGGGGGATGTCATCCACTCCAAGGCCTCGGCGAGGGCGTATGGGTTGCCGCTTTCGAAGAGGCGACCGGTCTCGCCATTGACGACGAGTTCGGGGATGCCACCGATGGCTGCACCGACGACGGGCCGACCCAGGGCGAACGGTTCGAGGATACCGAACGGGTAGTTCTCGTACCATTCGGAGGGAAGGACGGCGAAGGCCGCACGGCGGATGGCGTCGTGGAGTGCGGTGCCGGATTGATAGCCGAGGAATTCGATACGGTCGGGGCATTGCTTCCGGGCGAAGGTCCGCAGCTCTTCTTCGATCGGACCTTCACCGAGGACACGCAGGGTGAGTTTACAGGAGGGCGGCAGCAGGCTCATCGCGCGAAACAGGGTGGGGAGACCTTTCTCGCGGGAGAGCCGGCCGACGTAAACGCAGGCGGGGTCTGGAGGGAAGTTTGCCGGCTCGTATTGTTCGACGGGGAGCAGGTAGGGCAGGTGGATCAGCTTATGGCGGGGGACGCCGAATTCGGCGACTTTTTCGAGCATGAACCGGCTGGGACACAGGAACCGATCGATCAGGGAGTAAGTTTTCCACCACTCGTGGACATACCCCTCGACGCTGCCGACGAGGCTGGCGGGGCCTGATCCGAGAATGCAGCGGTGGCGGAATGCGTGGAAATAGTGCTTGGTTTTGCAGCGTTCGCAGACGGCGCCTTGGGTCATGAGCAGGTAGCCGGGACAGATCAGTTTATAGTCGTGCAGGGTCTGGACCATGGGGATCCCGGACTTGGCAAAGACGTGCACCAGGGAAGGCGAGAGCTGGTGGTAGATGTTGTGCAGGTGTGCAACTGCCGGGCGCGGCCCCTGGGCGAGTCGGGTGGCAGCGCGAGCGGTCTCGGGGTTGTAGATGACCTTGAAGCCATGCTGGAGTTTTTGCCAGGGTGATAGAGCCCCGCGATAATCGACCTCTGAAACAGTCTGATCTTCGGGTGTGAGCTCGAGGTTGCGCGGATGTTGCATGACCAGGTGTTGGACTTGTAGGCCGCGGTCTTTTTGGAGTGCTGAGAGGTCGAGGTAATAGCGCTCGGCGCCGCCTTTGAGGAAATGATATTTGTTGACCTGGATGATCCGCATATTGCTGGGTTCCCGCGGGTGAAGATAGAGGGCGTGCGAGGCCGCAGGTTCTTTATGGCCTGCTGAGGAGACGTTTGCCAGTCGAAATCCAGGCCTGTGGGCAAGCCTGGTGCATGAAACGCAAGAAGGGGCGAGATGGAGAAGGTGGAGGCTTATCGGCATCGGTTCAGGGTCCGCTCATACGAAGTCGGCCCGGAGGAGCTATTGAATCCCTGGAGTCTGCTGCACTGGCTGCAAGAGACAGCGGTCAATGCGTCGGCGGCACGCGGGTTTGACATGGAACGTTATCGGGGGCTAGGGACGGCCTGGGTATTGCGCCGGTGGCGGGTTCAGGTCGACCGGCTTCCGGCGGAGGGGGAGGCGGTAGTGATTCGGACCTGGGTATCGATGTTCCAGGGCAGCCGGAGCCACCGTGAGTTTGTGATGGAATCGGAGGCCGGAGGGGTATGGGGGTGTGCGCAGGCCGAGTGGGTATACATGGACCGCATCCGCCGCCGGCCTGTGCGTGTGGATGCTGAATTGCAGCGTGGGTTTCAGGCGAGTTTGGGCACCCTGGCGATGCCGGCTGAGGCGGCCGGATGGTTAGAGGGTGGGTGTTTGGATGAAGATAAGCCGACGGTGGGGGTGGGGCTGAACGGGTTGGTATGCCGATCGGATCTCGATTCATGGGACCACGTCAACCAGGCTGCGTATGTGCGATGGG
This sequence comes from uncultured Verrucomicrobiota bacterium, assembly GCA_937875495.1. Classification (GTDB taxonomy): domain Bacteria; phylum Verrucomicrobiota; class CALLYA01; order CALLYA01; family CALLYA01; genus CALLYA01. Next base: position 1,386 of record CALLYA010000272.1, on the reverse strand, counting down.
TGCTTGACGAGTCAGAGGGCCGGATTGCGGGGTTTCGGGGTTGCCACGTGCATTATATGCGTGAGACGCGGGTGGGGGATCGAGTTCGGATCCGGCCGCTACGATGGACGGGCCCGGATGCACCTTGGGGTGCGCAGGTGGAACTTCAGGGTGGTGAGGGGCAATGGCAGCCGGCGGTCCGGGTAGCGGTCCGCTGGGCGGAAGCTGACACCTAGGTCGAACCGGTTCGAAAACCCCATTGGACCACAACGAGAGGTCTCCGGGTCCGGATGGGGAGGACTCCCGCAGAGAACGCAGAGGGCCCAGAGCATGGAATTGACCGACTCCCGCAGGCGGGTCGAAAGCGTCACCGCGCCTCTGCGGGAGGCTCTCCGGATCTGGTTGGGAAAGCGGATACCTATTCGGACGACCTCAAGTTCGAGCCCGTCCGAAAAGGCGTGTTCATTCAGATACCGAGCCGATATCGCCCCGTCTCCGCACTCGCTTCGCAATCGACTTTTTGGACAGCACCGAGGGTCAGGGCAGCATGCGCAATGAATCAATCAGGTAATCTGGTGCCGCGGCTTCGAGTGTCTCACGGGATGGGTATTCGCCGAGAAGGATACAGACCGGCAGGCCTGCGGCACGCGCGGTTTCGACATCGACGTTGAGATCGCCTACGTAGAGGACGTCATTGGGTGCGAGCTTCCACCGTGCGAGTGCGATTTCGAGCATATCCGGAGCGGGTTTGCGGCAGGGGACCGATTCGGGACCGAGCACAAGGTCGAAGAGAGGCAGGAGGCCGAAGTGTTCCAAGATCCGATTGGAGAAGTCGCGCATCTTGTTACTGGCCAGTGCGATCTTCTTGTCCTCACCATGCAATTGGCGCAGGACCTCATCGGCGAAAGGCAGGAGCACGGTTTTCTCCAGGATGACCTTCTCGTGATGGGTCTTATAGGTCTCCTGATCACTGATGGCGTCCAGGTCGGGAACGGTTTTCTCCAGGAGGTATTCGAGGCCGTGGCCAACCTTCGTCTTGACCTTAGCGATGCTGAGCGGTTCGAGTCCGTGTCGGGTGCGGACATGGTTCACACTTTCGGTGATGGCGGGGAAGCTATCGATGAGGGTCCCGTCCAAATCGAAGATATAACCCTTGAACCTATGCGTTTCGGTACTCATACCCCAACGGCTCGCCGACGGAATGAGCAAATGCAAATTGAGTCGGGGGTCGGCCCTGATTCGGCCCACTCGGCGCGGGGGAGAGGTGCTGGCGATTTCTGCCATCGGACTGTCGGAGAATACGTTGCCACAGAGGGCACAGAGTTCACAGAGTGGGATCTTCCTTTTGCCGGCGTGACTACTCAGGACCCCGTACACCCGGAGGCCGGATGACGATTACACGCGACG
>CALLYA010000271.1 GCA_937875495.1 uncultured Verrucomicrobiota bacterium | reverse complement strand
AATCGAGTTAATCGAGTTAATCGAGGGAATCGAGTTAATCGAGGGAATCGGGGGAATCGGGGGAATCGGGGGAATCGGGGGAATCGGGGGCACGCGTAAACCGGCGTGTCATATTTGTGTGCACGGGTTCACGTTTCGGCCACCGCCGGCCACAACGGACCTCCGACTATTCCGCCTGGGCCTGAGGTCATGGGAGGGGAGTGGACCCAGGGCAGCCAGACCGTCTTTGTCTGGTGGAATGGAGCATCGGCATCGGTATCGAATCTTTTGCCTAATTCGCCCTGCTTTTGGGATTTTAATCTTGACCCACAGGTCTGATTTTCATTATCGGGCGTAGACGCAATGGGTGTTGCGGGGCGGGGAAGGCAGCTGAAATCGAGGAGAACCGGAAATGCTGGGAATCCAGGATCCATGGATCAGCCTGGTCTATTTGCTATGCATTTTCAGCACCATTCTTTGCCTGGCGTGGGGCATATGGCACTGGAATGAAGCAAGCGATGTGGACGAGGAGTCGGCCGAAGCGATCGCCCGTTGGGCGGCTGAAGAAGACATCGTCGAAGAAGATCTGTAATTCGCCGTGCCCAATGGGGGTCATATGCATTGGTTAACCACAGTAGTGATTTTGTATTTTGCGGCGGTGGTATTTCTCGGCTACCGGGGGTACAGGACGACTAAGACAGCCTCGGACTATATGTTGGGGGGGCGTAAGATACACCCTTACGTGATGGCGATGTCCTATGGCGCGACCTTTATCAGTACCTCAGCGATCGTCGGATTTGGGGGGGCGGCGGCGGTTTATGGAATGGGCCTCTTATGGCTCACCTTTTTTAACATTTTTCTAGGAATCTTCATTGCATTCGCTGTGTTCGGCGTGCGTACACGTCAGATCGGTCTGCGGCTGGATGCCCACACCTTCCCTGAACTTTTGGGGCGGCGGTATCAATCGTTGTTCCTACAGGGCGCTGTGGCTGTGTTGATTTTCATTTTCATGCCATTATACGCCTCCGCCGTTTTGATGGGTGCGGCCAAGTATCTGGGAGAGCAGTTCGGACTCACCTACGAGACTGCATTGTTTCTGTTTTCGGTCATCATCGCGCTTTATGTCATCATGGGTGGTCTCAAGGGGGTGATGTACACCGATGCCTTGCAGGCGACCATCATGCTGGCGGGGATGGTGGTGCTGTTGGTAATGACTTACGGCAGGCTCGGCGGGGTCACCGCCGCGCATCAGCAGTTGACCGATCTGGGAGAATTGGTGCCTGCGAGTTTGCAGACGGCGGGGCACCAGGGGTGGACGAGTATGCCGGCTTTCGGCTCCTCTCTCTGGTGGACGTTGATGAGCACGATTGTCCTGGGGGTGGGGATTGGGGTCCTTGCCCAGCCGCAGTTGGCTGTCCGTTACATGACGGTCAAGAGTCGGCGGGAATTGAATCGGGCGATCCCTATTGGCGGTGTGTTCATCCTGATGATGACCGGCGTGGCGTTTGTCGTCGGGGCGCTCGCCAACGTGCATTTTGTTCAAACGACCGGTGACATTGCCCTGATTGCCGCGGGCAAGGATGTCGAGAAGATTATTCCGATGTATATCAAGGGGGCGATGCCTGAGTGGTTTGGGGTGTTGTTTATGCTGACCCTGCTGGCTGCAGCGATGAGCACCTTGAGCAGCCAGTTTCATGCAATGGGCACCTCTTTGGGACGTGACATCTACGAGCAGGCCTTGGGTAAGAAAGGCAAGGGGGCAGGTGTGAACGCCACCCGGATCGGAGTCCTTGTCGGTATCCTATTGTCTGTGTATCTGGGCTACTGGCTGGAGGTCAAATTCGGCAAGACTGGGATTGCGATCGTCGCTCGGGGGACCTCGTTGTTCTTTGGTCTCTGCGCGTCGGCATTTCTCCCCATGTACATCGGAGCGCTCTGGAGCAGGGGGATCACGCGGGCGGGTGCGATCTCCGGAATGTTGACGGGCGCTTTTGCCAGCGCATTCTGGATGCTCTTCGTCCACCAGGCGGAATCGAAAGTATTTCTCATTTGCCAGAAACTCTTTGGGGTTTCCTCCCTGGGGATGAAGCTGGTGGACAGCGCTGAAGTGCCCATCAAGTTCGGTCCCATACTATGGGCGTTCGTAGATCCGGTGATCATCGGGCTGCCGTTGGCCGCGATTGTGACGCTGCTCGTTTCACAATGGACCCGGCAATTTTCCACGGAACATCTGGATTTCTGTTTCGGAAAAGGGTTGCCCTCGAGTGCTCGATTGAACGGGGATCAGTCGGCTCAGGAGGCCAAGTAACTTATTGGGGTGGATTCGCGATGCTGGAAAGGGCAGTGCCCAACCGAGAGGTCGGGTGCTGAAGTCATCAAAATCAATGGAATCACAATTCATCTCTCCCGGGCTGACATGCCGCCTGCGACCCTGTGGGCCCGGTAGCGATTCTGAATGTCAAAGATTCGCAGCACGTACATTCTCGCGGAAATACGGTCCGATCGGGCGTGATGAGGACGAGAATGCACAAAACGAGGAGCGCGAAGTGATCCTATCAAAATGTACAATGTTGAGTGGACTGAAGTCCATCGTCGCCTTGGGGATGATGTTCTGTATGCTGACATCGGTCATTGCCGAGGTCTTTCCCCCGGCCTTTCCCATAGGGGAGAAATCGAAATTCAGCAGTGGAGGCGATATTCGCATCCGACAGGTGCATCTCGACAACATCCCGATTCTGGCGGATCCACCGGGTGTGACGAGAGACGGGGAAAACCATTTCTTCCGGTTCCGCACCCGATTCTGGGGCAAGTTGGATGCCTCTGAAAACCTGGGGCTTTATGGTCGAATGACGAATGAGTTTCGCCACTACGAGAAGCCTGAAAACAACAGCATGAACGCCCTGGACGAGATCCTGATGGACAACCTGTATCTCGATGTGCGGAACCTATTCAACGAAACGGTCGATCTGCGGCTTGGCCGGCAGGATCTGATTTATGGCACTGGTAAGGTCATTCTGGAGGGTACTCCCAAGGACGGCTCCCGCACGATTTATATGGATGCCGTGAAGCTGACGCACAAGGCGATGGACAAAACCACCGTCGATCTGCTGGGTATTTACAACCAGCCAGAGAACGAGCTGATCTTTCGGAGTGAGGATCGTGATCTGACCGGTTGGGATCCGGCCTACAACGACCTGACCGAGAGCGGCGGCGGCGTTTACATCAAGAATAGGACCTGGGATCAGGCGCCAACGGAGGCGTATTACCTATACAAGCACGAATCGGATTGGTTGAATCGGGCGGGTGATACCATGCCGGAGCGAGACACGCACACCTTGGGTGGGCGCGTGGTGCCCAAGTTCAATGATCGGTTCGACGGCAACCTGGAGGCGGCGTATCAGCTTGGAGAGCGCGGGGATGATGACATGAACGGGTACATGCTCGACGCACTGTTGAACTGGCACCCTCCGGTCATGGAGTCCTGGGCGCCCGTACTCGGGGTGGGCTGGTATTACTTGTCGGGTGACGATCCGGACAGCAGCGACGACGAGGGTTGGAATCCTTTATGGGGGCGTTGGCCGCAATACAGCGAACTCTACATTTATGCATGGGACGCGGACGGGGCAGGCCGGTGGTCGAACCTGTCGATGCCGCACGTCGATTTCAATTTTGCACCGAACGATCGCATCGCCTTCAAAAACCTCCTGGGCTACATGTTCGCACCTGAGGACAACGGCCCCGGACCAGGGGACGAGCGCGGTTTACTGCTGACGATGCGGGCCGATCTCAAGCTAAAGGAAGGTCTCCTCCTGGAGAAGGACGAGTTGTTTGGGCACCTGACCCTGGAGCTCGTGGATCCGGGCGACTATTACAATGTCGATGCCACGGCGGACTTCATCCGTTGGGAGCTTAGTTACAAATTTTAGCCGTTGGGCAATGAGCCTTGGGGTCCAACCTCTCCTCGTATTTTGAAACCATGGATCAACCGGGTTCAAGGCCCGGTTGGTCCGGGGGGCGTTGCCTATGCAGAGGTCGTCCGACAAGGTAATCGTCTTCCCTGCCAAGCTTTCCCATCCGGATCCGGAGAGCCTCCCGCAGAGGGCGCGGTGGCGTTTTCGACCTGCTTTTGGGGGTGGGTAGGTTCCATGCTCTGCACCCAACTTTTCGGGGGGAATTTTTTTTCGGATATACTGTTCCTGCAGACCAAGGCAGTTGCTGGGAACTTCTCCGAATAGGTGCATTTCCTCCTCCCGATATACCTCTGCACCCTCTGCGTTCTCTGCGGGAGTGCCTCCCCTTCCGGCCCCGGAGACCATTCGGTGTGGCCCAATGGGGCTTTCGTAAGGGGCCCTATCCGCGCGCATGCAGTGCTGCGATTGCGGCATCCCGATCGCTGAATGGGATCGCGCGATCGCCGATGGTTTGGGTTTGTTCATGGCCCTTGCCGAGGATCAGGACCAGGTCACCGGGTTCGGCTTGCAGGATGGCGGCTTGAATCGCGGTACCACGGTCCTCAATGACCTCGAAGGCATCTCCCTGAAAACCGGTGCGGATATCAGAGAAGATCTGAGCGGGGGACTCGTTCCGGGGATTGTCTGCGGTGACGATGACATGATCGCTGAATTGTTCGGCGATCCTTGCCATTTCTGGACGCTTCGTGCGATCACGGTCGCCGCCGCAACCGAACAGGGTGAGGATGCGGTTGGGTTCGAGCTCCTGGGCGAGGGTGAGGACGTTCTGAAAGGCGTCCGGCGTGTGTGCGTAATCGACGACGACGCTGAACGGATGTGGGTTGGGCACTTGTTCAAAGCGTCCTGGAATTGGGATGGGGCGGCAGAGACCGGCCTGAATGGTGGTGAGCTCAAGGCCTTCGGCATATGCGATACCGGCGGCGACCATGGCATTGGCGATGTTGTGGCGGCCGATCAGTGGCGATTCAATGTGGACCTGCCCGGAGGGGGTCCGGAGTTGGAAGCGTGTGCCATGAATGGATGCGTGCAAGTCTGTGGCGCAGATGTCGGCGATGGGGTTGAAGCCCACGTTCAGGATCTTGGCCTGGGTGACCTGGGCGAATAGGGGTGCTGCCGGATCGTCGATATTGAGGACGGCGGTGCCCGAAGTGGGCAGGCCTTGGAAGATCTTCATCTTCGCGGCACGGTAGTTATCGAGGGTCCCGTGGAAATCGAGATGGTCTGGGGTGAGGTTGGTGAATGCGCCCACCTGGAAGACAATCCCCTCCATGCGAAAGAACTCGACGCCGTGTGAGGTCGCCTCAAGTGCGCACTGCCGCACGCCCTGGTCCGCCATTTGGCCAAGGATCTCCTGGAGATCGGGCGGTTCGGGGGTGGTATCCTTCGATGGCAGGGTCGTCCCCGGCCACCGCGCGTAGAGGGTCCCGATGATCCCCGTGGGAGCTTCCAATTGAAAGATCGATTCCACGAGGTGTGTGACAGTTGTCTTACCGTTGGTTCCGGTGACTGCGAACATCCGCAACCGACGGGACGGGTGTTGATAAAATGCGCAGGCGGTCTGGGCGAGTGCCTTACGTGGGGTTGGTGTGAGGATGACGGGTACCTGCGTGGCGAAATCAGGCTCGTGTTTCAGGAGCAGTGCTGTCGCTCCGCGATCGAGAGCCGCGCGGATCTTGGTGTGGCCGTCTAGGATTTCAACCTTATTGAGTTGGGTATAGATATCGATCGCGGCGAAGAGGTATCCGGGTTCGACACGCATCGGGTCGTAGGCGATCCCGGTGATCTCGTGATCCTGGAAGCAACGAACCACTTTAGGGTCAACCGCATCCAGCAGGTGGGAAAGTTTCATAGGAGGGGAAAAGCGAGCAGATGGGGCTTAATAGGTGTAGGTGATCGGGGCGCCGATGTACATGTATCCGGGCTCCATGTACTCGAAATCGAGATCCCTGGGGCTGGCCTTCTGCCAATAGAAGGGGGTCGCCTGGGCCTGGTGCGCCGCGGATGCGGCCTTGATGGTAGAATCCATGAGCCACTTGTGGATTTCAACGTGGCCATCGGCGAAACTGAGGGTGCTTTTGCCGTTGTGCCATATGGCGATGGGGTCGACCCATGTGTGGTTGATGGGGTTGAGCGCCCAGCCGCCGACGTTGTATCCGCGCGAGTCGGCCTCCTCAACAAAGACGAATCGCCCGGCCGGATTGGTGATTTGGCTGAACTTGGCGGCAGGCTGAGCACCACCCCAGTTTTCGCCGTTCATTCCGCAAGCGAGTGAGTAGCTGTCATAGGCCCAGCCCCTTCTGGCACTGCCCCTACGGGTTCGCAGGTCGCCGGGGCAGTGGTAGGCGGCGGTCGAGGGGCTGTAGGGGAAGAGGGGGCCTTGCCGGATTCCTTCCTCGACATCGGCCAGCAATCGCTCCATCTCGTTGCCGCCGCGGCCGGACGGCTGAGGTCCCGGCCAGAAGCCGCCTGCAGGGAGACCGGGCCCCCCGACGAGGCGTCCGTCGTTGTCATCGCTGTACATGGTCCATGCATAGACGAGCTGCTTCTGATTGCTTGCGCAGCGTGCCCCGGTCGCGATCTCTTTGGATTTGCTCAGTGCCGGCAGAAGCATGGCCGCCAGGATCGCGATGATGGCGACCACCACGAGCAGTTCGATCAGGGTAAACGCGTTGTTGGAGTGCGAAGCGTGTTTCATGGATCGGCACCTCGGTAGTGTGATCGTAAAGGAGGTCTGCCGCCTGGGGCCGTGCGCCCGACATGCAGAGAGATCACACATTTTTACCATGCATTCCTCAGAGAATGCCAGTATGAAGAAGTGGGAGGTATGAGCCTTCGGCACGGTGGACACGGGTAGCCATACCGTCCCGGTCACTGGGTAGCCATACCGTCTCGGTCTGGTGAAATGGGGAATCGAAATCGAAATCGAAATCGGTATCGGTATCGAAATCGATGGCACACGCGATTCTGCGTGAAACATGCGCAGCCAAACGTCCACTACCCCGTCACCGCCCAAGCGCCCGCTGGAGGTCGTCCGAAAAGGTACGTTCCTTCCGGCGCCACTTCCAGAAAAGGGTGGCCGATCCGTCCGATCATTGTCTGAATCGGGGTCGGGGTCGGGATCGGAATCGATTCCTGTTCTGGTTGGTGCCTGGCCCGCCCACACTTCGCTTCCGAGTTGTGTCTGCACCGCAATAATTCGGTTGCGGCACCCGGTTTCTTGTCTCCGAATCCCATGCCCCGTTCTTTCGATACCGAGACCGATAGCGACCCCGACCCCGATCTTGCTTCGCCATGGACCATTTCGGACGACCTCAAGTTCGGCCCAGAAACGTACACGTACACAGCGAAGCGGTACACGTTCACGTTCACGATGATGCGGCGAGTACGAGTACGTGTACGGGTACGAGTACGTGCACGTGTACGTGTACGTGTACGAGTACGTGTACGGGTACGTGTACGGGTACGTGTACGTGTACGGGTACGTGTACGTGTACGGGTACGTGTACGGGTACGTGTACGGGGGGTGGCCGATCAGTCCGATCATTGTCTGAATCGGGGTCGGGGTCGGAATCGGAATCGGAATCGATTCCTGTTCTGGTTGGTGCCTTGCCCGCCCACACTTCGCTTCCGAGTTGTGTCTGCACCGCAATAATTCGGTTGCGGTACCCGGTTTCTCCTGTCCGAATCCCATCCCACGTTCTTTCGATACCGAGACCGATAGCGACCTCCGACCCCGAGCTGGTTTCGTCATTAACCTTTTCGGATCGCGCCCGCTCGCAGCCAAAGCGGACCTCCGCCTTTCGACTTCTTCCCCGCCTCTCATCCTCCGCGGATCCTTTCTCCGGCCTGAGCAGCAGATCACGAAAACACTTTTCTTCTCCAGCCAGTTCAGCAATCATGGGACGGCTTGACGTGCTCTCCAATCGGATCCGCGGATGGGCGCGCCCTTTAGGCAATGCACCCGGAAAGGAATTTACGCACATGGAAAACCAGCACCTGACTCGGCGTTCGTTCATCAGAGGGGCGGGAGTAGCCGCCGCCATGGGAATGGGAACCATCGTCTCCTCCAGAATTTACGCGCAGGATGACGGCACCGCCAAGCGCAAGATCGTTGCGGTCAATTGCAGTCCGCGCCGCGGCCAAACCACCTTCCGGTCACTGCAGGAGTGCCTTGCGGGAGCGGCTGCGGTCTCCGACCGGATTGAGACGACACTGGTCGAACTCGGCGGTCTGGCGATCAATGGCAATCTGGCGGCGGGGATCCCGTTGGCGGAGGGCGAAAAGGACGATTTCCCCTCGGTCGCTGGCGTGCTGTCCGCACCGGACGTCATAGGGATCGTGATCGGGTCACCGGTCTACTTCGGAAACATGAGTTCCCTCTGCAAGGCGTTTCTCGATCGCTGGATGTATTTCCGGCAGGAGGGCTTTGTCCTCTCGAACAAGGTGGCCGGAGTGGTCGCGGTCGGCGGATCGCGCAATGGCGGCCAGGAGACGACCATCAGCGCTGTGCAGTCGATCTTAATGACCCAGGAATTGGTGATTGTCGGTGACGGCAGGCCGCGGGCGCACGGCGGGGGAACGGTCTGGAGCGGGATCGAGGGTGGAGTCGAGGCCGACGAGTACGGACTGGCCAGCGCCAAGAACCTGGGCCGCCGCATCGCCGAGGTCGGACTCATGATGCATGGGTAATAGGGCCGTGCGATCGATGTCCGGTCATGATTGAGGGGTGTCGCACTCTGCCGTTCCACCACGAAGAAAACGGCGCAGGTCATGCACGAGCTAGAGCCCGTCCGAAAAGGCCCCTGGGTCTCAACGAAAGGTCTTCGGGTCCGGATAGGGAGGACTCCCGCAGAGATCGCAGAGGGCGCAGAGGTTTATTGGGAGGGGTACATCGGGTCGTTTTCAACAACTGCCTTGGTCTACTGAAACGGTATAACCTGAAATACACCAAGAAAGTAGGCTCCAAAACATGGAGCCTACCCACCACGATAAGTTAGTCGAAAACGCCACCGCATCCTCTGCGCTCTCCGCGGGAAACTCTCCGGGGCCGGAGGGGTAGGGCCAATTGTCGATTCTACCCTTTCGGGCGACCACGCGCTTTTTCGAGTCGCCTGCACCGTCGGGCCTATCATATCGATACCGAGACGGATACCGCCCCTGGGTTTGCCTTACCCCACCTGATTCGGACTGCCGGGCTCACCCGGGGGTGAATAGCGATTCCACTCCGACCGGTCCGCCATCGGGCCGGACCTGGCGGGCGGGACTCTCCGCCGCGGGGCGGAAGTCGCCCTGTCCGGGATCTATGAAGAGCGGATCCGCGAAGAGAGAGTGGGTGTCCAGTCCGGTTTCAGCCTGGTACTCATCAAAACGCTTGAGCCGTGTGCCGAACCAGTTCGACATCACCCCGGTATCTGAGTACCAGAGGTTGTAGTCCTGATCGGGCAGGGTCTCCCAGCCACTGCTGGTCCGGCTGCCCCAATCGGTGCATTGGTAGAAGATGTTGTGCTTGATCTCAACGCCCTCGGTGGCGGCGGTGTTGCTGTACAGCATCAGGTGGCTGCCGTTCGGGTCGGGACGCTGTGCGTGCGACCAGACCGTGCCGGCGTTGATGCAGGTGTTGTTGACAAACCGGATGTTTTTTGTGATCGCGCTCTCGGGATGGTTCCAGTACTCGAACGAGTATTCGGAATTGAGGATGAGGTTGTTGCGATAGGTGATGTTGACCTGGATCGACGATGGATCGCGGCCCTGGTTCGTGAGCGCCGCATCGTAGACCTCCCAAATCCGGCAACCCTCGATCAGGTGGTCGTGTGCAGCGCCCCAGAATTCGATGGCGTTGCCGAAACGGACCGGATGCCCGTCTTCGCGTGTGAACTGGTGACCGCCCCCGATGTAGGCGAGATCGCAGTCGCGGATCACGAGGTGATGCGTGTTGCCTCCGCCGAAACCGTGTGCCGCGCCGTACTTGATGGCGAGTCCGTCATAGACCACGTGGTGGCAGCTGCTCTGATCGACCACATGCCTGCGGAGCGCCAATTCAACACTGCTATGGAGTTGTGCGGGATGCCCTGCGCTATAGAGGTAGACCCGCCAGGTTGCGCCGTCATAGTAATAATCATACGGTTGCTTCAGATCCTCGATCGTCCATTTTTTCCAGCCGCATTGGCGGCCGTGATCGAAGATGATGTTGCCCACATCCACCGTGGGTGGATCGGTGACGGTCGGCGTGGCGACATTCAGGCTGAGTGGCTGGAACTCGAACAGGGCGTTTTCCGGCAGGATTCCGCCGAGGTTGAAATGCAGTTTCCCTGCCTGAGCGGAGTGCTGGATCTGGAGGACGAGCTGGAACTCGTTCCATTCCGGTCCGATGTCACGATCCATGCTCCCTGCGCCGCCGAACCGGGTCCAGGGTGCGCTCCCCATGCGGACCGACAGATCGTCGATCCGAAACGGGATGCTGCTGCGTGCTCGAAAGGTCAGGGCGAGGCAGCCTTGCTTGAGGGGGGGTAATTCCGGGCCCCAGACCTGGATGTGGTTGGGCGCCTGCCCGCTTTGGGTACAGGCCAGCTGGGTGATGCGGCCTTCCGGCAAATCCTCCGCGGTGAGCTGGACCCCTGCGCCGGCCTCCTGGTGGTGCTGCCAATGGGACTTGCGCAGATCGAGGATCTGTTTACCGACGGCGTACTCGACGGGAGGCGTGGCCCAGATGTTGGGGCGGACCTCGATCCAATCCGACGGCCGATGGCGGGGAAGCGATCCGAGGATCAGGGGTTTGGGGCCGTTGCCGTAGGAGGTGTAGGTCACGGGCGCGCCTTCCGTGCCGCTGGTTGGAAGGAGTGTGCCGCGCCAGACGCCGCCCCTTTTGAAGCGGACCGTGTCCCCGGGATGCAGGTCGGCCGTGTTGACCTGTTGTAGGCTCTGCCACGGCCACGCGTCGGAGAGTCCGTCGTTCGTGTCTTTGCCCAGCTCCGAATCGACGTAATAGGTCCGCTGGGTATGGGGCTCGGCATCAGCGGCCGGCGCGGTCCACGGCAAGCTCATGCCGGCGGCCAGTGCGGTCAGCAGCGCAAGGCAGCGGCGAAACCGGCGCGAGCAAAGGGAGGGCGATCCTTGCGGGGTGGGTCGGCGCGGGATCGGCAGCGGGTGGACGTTGGGTGCTGGTTCGGCATGCATGGGTGGAAATCCTGGGTTGGGCATGGTGAGGCGAGCGGGAGGGAATCGGTTCATTCGCTTGGCGCGATGACTGACTTCAGCGCCTTGAGGTAGGCTCCATCGGGATCTCCGCGAGTCGGTGCGATGTACCCGCCTTCGCCGAACTCGTTCCAGGCGTAGATCAGCAGGATCCGCTCCTTGGTGGCCTGTTCCGGGGACCTGTCGAGCCAATCGACGGCCTGTCGAAGGAAGTCGGCAAACTGCTCCGGGGTGCGGTCGGGGTAGTACCAGCCCGGCGCCTGATTCAGCCCGGTCGGACCTTCCCAGGGACGCTTGTCCCAGCCGGCGGTGATGATGGGGATATACGGCTGTTCGGGGCTGCCGCGCCAGGCGGCGCGGTTTGCGGCGACGAGTTGGGCGTAATCGACCTCTTTCGCGCCGGCGGTATAGCCTTCATTGATGTTGTAATGGGTGCGGTGGGTATAGCCGTCCTGAACGGATCCACGGCCGCAGCCGGCGATGGCCAGCCCCGGCAGGCCGGCGGCCTTTGCGGCCGCCTGCATCGCGGCGAAGCCATCCTTATGTTCGGGGCCTGCTCCGAAGACGATGATCAAGGGCTTGCCGTCGACGGTCAGGTACTGCTTGTTGCGCAGGTATGGCAACCAGAACTCGAACCCCTGCCGCCAGTTCTCGGCGCCGGTGATTTCGAACCCCGCGTGATTGGCGAGCAGGAGGCAGAACTTCATCCGGTTTCGGTTGCTCGCCTGAAGGAAGAGTTCCATGCTGGTGTGTTTGGGGTCGTTCCGGATCGCCTCTTCGTTGAGTGCGCGGCCGTTGTCGTGCCAATACCAGCAGAAGGCGAAGTACTGCAGGGCGTGATCGGCGGCGAGATCGATCTGGCGCTCCATGATCTTGAGCGAATCGTTGCGCCAGCCCCAGATCGGTTCGCGCTCGGGGTATTCCTCGAGCATGCGGCGGGTGAGATGGGTCGGTGCGTCCGCGGCCCACGGCTCGTTCGGGTCGTGGGCGCGGGAGCTATGGCCGGACCAGCCGTCGAAGTAATAGGCCCCGACCATGGCCTTGGGCTGGGGGGTGGTGGCGGTCGGTTCGGCCCCGCGGAGGGCGGGTACGGATCCGCCGATCAGGCAGGCCATGGCGAAGCAGGCCAGAAGTTCGATGTACGGGTGGCGGTGGGGGGACATGTGATGCTCCTTAAGCTGAGTGGATGTTGCGTGCGCGTTGGACGGCCTCGAGTTCCAGTGGTGCCTGAGCATATCCGAACTCGAGGCATTCCTGGAAGTACTGAAAGAGGAAGGGGCGGATACCGCCCAGGCGTTCGTACTGTGCGGTGTGGACGCATTCATGCGCGAGCACATGCCGTGGATCGGCGGAGTCGGTCCGGATCATGATCGCGTAGCGGAATGTGATCCCACCGATGGTCGGCGGGGTGAGCCGGGGCCGGCGGTGCGATGCCCGCAGCAGCAGGCTGTATCCGGGCAGTTCGATCTGGTCTGTCCAGAGCACGCGGATCCGCTCGGGCCGCAGCACGCCCATGGCCCGCGCGTCCTCGATCATGGAATCGGAAAGGGGGGCGCCCTGCTGGAGCACAAGCCGCTCCCGCCGCCGGACCCAAGCGGCCGCGGCGGGGAGGATGGACTGTAGGGCGAGGGTGTGGAATCGGTTCATGGGTATCTGGTACTGTAACCCACCCCCATGCGGCTGTGGAGCGAATACCACCCAGGCCGTCCGCAGCAGACGATAATTTTTCTACCCCCCCGCCCGCGCAGACCACCTCCATCGATCGGGATGTAAACTCAAATAAACTGGTGAATGACAATGTTCGCAATAAGCCGGTTTTCATTTGAATTTGTTGACAAAATAATTGTTACTTTCGGGACGCAATCCCCATCCGGCCTCATTTTTTGTTTGTCCTCTTCCTGTACCTGTGATTCAATAGGAAGAGAACCAAACCAAGAAATGTCGGACCGGGGGAATGGACTGATTGGAAATCATTGTATTGATTTCCTGGCCCGCACGATTCCGCATCGATTGGAGGAAGTCGAGGAAATTGAATGGAGCGGGTGTCTCGTCTGGACCCGTTTCAAGATGTTGGCTTACCAGTGGACCGCGGACCGACCATTGCCTTGGTGGGAATCAAATGGTGGTAGGGAGTCTGTCGGTCAATTGGCGAATTAGGAGAGAACAATGAAACGTGGTCGCCCCAGAAAGCCGTTGGTTGCTACCCCCCAAGATATTGAACAGCTCAGGGCAGTTTTGTTGTCCAAGGATGTGGGTAACGGCCTTAAGGTTCGCAGTCAAATAGTACTTTTGAGCGCAGAAGGAATGCTCAACCAGGAGATTGCGCAGAGCCTCAATATTTCAAATTCCGCTGTAGGAAAGTGGAGAAGCCGTTTTATTGAGCATGGATTATGCGGGCTTTTGGATCGGCCACGTTCGGGCAGGCCAAGGGCCGTTTCGGAACGACAGGTCCGATTGATCCTGAACAAAACGTTCCGAGCCCGGGATCCCAAGAAGAAGCGCTGTTCCTGCAGGTCTTTGGCAGCGGAGACCGGGATCGCCAAGTCCTCCATTCAGCGGTTTTTGTGTCAGTTGGGGATTTCCTCCGGCCAAATGGCTCCTTTATCAACAGTGGACTTCATATCTCTGAAGGGCGAGGTGTTACCAATTGGGGTTGAAATCACACCATTGTTTCATGCTGTCGCCGTTTTGATTTGTCCGTCCAAGCATCTGGCGAGTTGTCCTCATCACAACGGCTCCGCCCATTGTTTCGGCCAGCGGTTTCAACGCTTTTTTCTTGAAGGAACTCAGGAGTTGGCGAGGGGATTGTCATTGAGGGGTATGAATGATTCCAATTTGGCCATTTTGAAGCGGATGGAGTCGGTCAACTGGCAGCGATGCGACAGTACCAAACTCGAGCTGATTTTTCACGCCTCCAGACCGCAGCAGATCCTTCAGCTACTCTCTTGGCAATCGCATTTTCCAAATATTCAGCTTCGATTGATGAAAGACGCCGACGAATGGTTTCATACAGTCGAGAATCTGCACCAGTTTCTGAAATCGTCTTCCATCTCGCGTGCATCCCCAGGGAGTCTCGATGCGATTACGCATTTCTTTGAGATTGAGTTGAACCGTGCCCAAGGCGATCAGGCCCGAAATCTGTATTGGTTTTCACAAGAGGAAGTGAATCCGGCAGGGCTCAGCATGCACCGAGCCTGATCCATGGCCGGATCAAGTTGGTATCAGAATTGGGTGTTTTCCTATTTCTGGTACTTTCCGTGCCGCGGTGGTTTCCCGCTCGTGGGGCGTTTTATGAAGGGCCGGTCAACTCCTTGCAATCTCTGGGCACCCGGGGTGATCATGAATGGTATTGGCTTGCCCTACGGCCTGGAGACCATTGGAAGTGGAGGTAGTGTGCGTTGGGTAGCATGCTTCGCAGGTGCAGCAATTGGGACTACCGTCAGCGTGCGATTTATATGGTGACGCTGACGGTGGCGGAGCATGGACCGTTGCTGGGGAGGCTGATCGGCGACGAGCGGGCGGCGGCCATCGCACTCACTCCGGTCGGTGAGATGGTTGCGGGGTGTTGGCGTGAGATTCCCGGGCATTTCCCCGGGGTTTCCCTTATGGAGTACCAGGTGATGCCGGACCACTTCCATGGGGTATTGTTTGTGCGGGAGCGCCAGCCCAAGCCGCTGGGTGGGATGATCGGCTTTTTCAAATCGCATAGCTGCTCGCTGTTTCGGGGGATGGCGGAGGGGATTCATGCCGCACGCGGCATGACACAGGACGGAACTGGAGACGCACGGCTTCGGCCCACTGGCGGACCGAGGGGCGCGAGCATGCCTATTTGCGGAGGGGGAACTATCGGAGACAAACCGTGGGGGCTTTGGTCGAAGGGGTTTCAGGATACGATTCTGTTTCATGGGGGGCAGCTGGCCAATATGCGCGGGTATATTTTGGATAACCCTCGGCGGCTGGCGGTGAAGCGGGCGCATCCGGAGCTGTTTCGGGTGGTCCGGGATCTGTCCTGCTGTGGAGTGACCTTTGCGGCGATCGGCAATCATTTCCTTTTGGACCGTCCGGTCAGGCGGCGGGTGCGGTGTTCCCGGTCGATTTCGCCATCGGCCTTGGCCGCGCAGGCGGAGGCGCTCCTTACGGCGGCCCGCAGGGGGGCCGTGTTGGTATCGCCCTGCATCAGCCCCGGCGAAAAGAAGATCGCGCGTGCCGCGCTGAATGCGGGCCTATCGTTGGTTGTCCTGCTTCAGAATGGTTTTCCGGCGCGGTACAAACCGCCCAAGACCTACTTCGAGGCGTGCGCTGCCGGCCGGCTCCTCATGCTGGCGCCTTGGCCGTATCACAGCGGCAAGCGCTGCATCACCCGGGGTGAATGCCTGGCTCTCAATGAATACGCGCGAATGATCGAAATGGAGAGTGGCAACCGGAGCGGGTTCCGGCATTGATCTCTCATGTTTCCACGTCATGGGTTGATCCACCCGGTATTCAGCAATAAAGGCTTTGGAGGTTTTTGTGGGAAATGTTAGGTCATTTTGTTACCGGCTCAGGATGCGGAAGCGTATTTGGACCTCATCTTCTTCAAGGGGGATATGGATGGTTTGCTCAGGGGTATTGGTGATGAAGAAACTGTGGTCCTGCCAGGGGCTTTCGAAGGGGGGATTGGCCTTTTGAACTCTGTTCAGGGCACGTGGTGTGGGGTGCATTCCGCGTTTGTCCTGAAAAAAACTGATATATGCACCCCTGAAAGAAT
>CALLYA010000270.1 GCA_937875495.1 uncultured Verrucomicrobiota bacterium | reverse complement strand
AAAGGACTTGTACCTCTGTGATCTCGGTGATCTCTGTGGCAGGAATCGATTCCGATTTCGATTTAACTACGTCTGCGGCCAACTGGAGTGCCAAACATCGCTACTCCACACGGTGCACTTTGCGGTGACGAAAAAGAATCGCCCCCTGCCGGTTACGGACAGAGGGCGGATCTGTTTGAGGGTCCCGTTTGGGGCCTGCTGTGCACTGGGCACGAGGTCAGTCGAGACGCTTGATCATGATCTTGCGAAACTCGACGGGATCGCTGTGGCCTGCGAAGCCGAAGTGACCGGAAGTACGGCTGATGCCGGGGTGTGGGCTATTGGCCATGAACTCCTTCACGGTGCTCAGATCGGCATCCAGGATGACGGTCCCGTTGAGTTCGACTTTGATGGTCGAGCCTTTGACGGTGACCTCCTGGAAATTCCACTCGCCGACGGGCCGCTGATAGCCGCGTTTGGCAGCGGCGATACCGTATGCGGATCCGTGGAATTGGCGATCATCGAGCGAGGCGAAACCGGGGGCGCTGTTGTCGAGGACCTGCAGTTCGCACATGCCGACGTAGGCGGTATCACCGGAGCCGGGGTAGCGAATGGCGAGTCCGTTATTGCCACCTTCGGGGACCTTGAACTCGAGGCGAGCGACGAAATCGGAGTATTCGTCCTCGGTATAGATGGTCCCGCCATGGCCCGCCTTGCAGCGGAGCGTGCCGTCATTGATCTCGTAGTTCTCGGTGGGTCCTGCCCAGCCGGTGAAGTCCTTGCCATTGAAGACGCTTTTGAAACCGTCATTATTCTTGGACCAGAGGATGGCATTGGCCTCTTCAGCGGAGAGTTCCTTCAAAAAAATATTGCGCCAGCGGATTTCCCCACCGTGGGTCTGCAACTGGATATAGCCCTTCGGTGCGAGTGGGTTTGAGCGGTCCCAATAGTTCTCCATGATGGCGTGATCGACGACCAGCTGGTCATTGAGGAAGATCGTCGTGCGAGCGCCGGTCTGGAGGATATGGAAATGATTCCACTCGCCGAAGGCCTTATCGGCCAGGACCAACGGGTTTTTGCCGGGGGTGCCGGGGCTGTTGTTCCAGAGGCCGCCGGAGCCTTTATCGGCGTCGAGATTCCACTTGCCGCCTGCTTCGGTGAAGTCCCAGATCTGCACTTGTGGCGTGGTTCTGAGATAGATCCCACTATCGGCGAGGGCTACGGTCTTGTAGTCGATCATCAATTCGATGTCGCCGTATTCTTTTTCGGTGGTCAGATAGACCCCGTGCCCGTCATTGACGAGTTCGTTGTTTTCGACGGTCCAGTGTTGAACCGCGTCGGCCAAATCCTGCTTTTTCTTTGCCGCGCGCTCCTCGTCGGACATCGCGGCCAGCTGTCGCGGGTCGAAATGGCCCAGGCCGAACCAGCCGTCCAGGTTCTCACCGTTGAAGATGGCGGTGAAGCCTTCCGGCGGGGCGGGCTGTGCTGCTTCGGCGGGGCGGGGGGCCCAAGGTGATACGACCAAGGCGCAACAGAAGAGCGCGATCGTGGACTTTTTCATCGAGTTTCCTTTCTGCATGAGGGTATCAGCTCCAAGCACGACAGGGGCTTACCTGGCGATACCCCGGCACCGTTCTGTGGAGTCAAAGCCCGAAGATTCACCCAAATCGGGATGAGATACAACACCGAATTCGCGAGAGTCCGTCCGAAAAGCCCATTGGGGCATAGCTGAAGGCACTGCGGCTCCGGATGGGGAGAACTCGCGCAGAGGCGCAGAGGGGGAATGGGAGGGGGGGATGCAGCTGCATCGGAACTGATTTCCGCAACTGCCTTGTTTTGCTGAAACGGTAAATCCGAAAAATGCCCCAACAACAATGGCCGAAGCCAAAGAAGAACCGCCAAGACGCCGGGGAGAACCGCCAAGACGCCAAGGACGCCAAGAAGATAGAGAGTCTGGAGAAAGCAGCAGATGCGCTCGTGCCCATCCATACTGCTCATGTCCTATCCAACCATGTCTTTTCTCTCCCCCTTGGCGCTCTTGGCGTCTTGGCGGTTGAATTCCCCTGCCTTCACGCATGACACTGACCGAATCGAATACTTGAGGACGGTTTGTCGGCCATGGTCGGCCCATAAGAGGAACCGCCAAGACGCCAAGGACGCCAAGAAGATAGAGAGTCTGGGAAAAGCAGCAGATGCGCTCGTGCCCATCCATACCGCTGATGTCCTATCCCCCCGTGTCTTTTCTCCCCCCTTGGCGCTCTTGGCGTCTTGGCGGTTGAATTTCCCTGCCTTCACGCATGACGCTGACCGAATCGAATACTTGAGGACGGTTTATCGGCGGTTGGGATCGGTGCATGGCCCCAACCCACCCCGATAGGTTGGTCGAAAACGTCACCGCGCCCTCTGCGGGAGGCTTT
>CALLYA010000269.1 GCA_937875495.1 uncultured Verrucomicrobiota bacterium | reverse complement strand
CCCTCTGCGGGAGGCTCTCCGGATCCGGATGGGAAAGCGGCTACCTTTTCGGACGGCCTCTGGCTACCCACCGGGCGCACTGCCTGCCACCCCAAGCCTCATCACCGACTGGGCAATAAGGTTTGGACAACCGTCTTGGCCATGATCCCCGCACCATCGGCATTGGGGTGAATCTTGTCAGGGAAGGCGTCGGGCATTCCGCTCAGTGCCGTGTACATGTCGATCACCGGCAGGCCTTTTGCCTTGGCGACCTCCGCGATCTTGGGCATCACCTCCTGTACCAGGATCTCCTCGCGAATACCCCAGCGCTCCTCGTACACCGGGACCGGGTTGCAAAGCCAGATTCTGGGGCTGGAGGGCAGCGACTGGAACAGATCGATCAAAGCGGCGTAATCATTTACAAATTCGTCGGCGAATTCCCAATTCTGCGGCTTGGTATCGTTCGTTCCGAGCTTGATGATGATGATGTCAGGCTCGAACGCCTGTACCGCGCGGAAGGCATCCACATCCCAATACGGCAAATCGCCCTTCTTCAGCAGGGTCGCACCGCTGACCCCGAAGTTGCGCACGTCAAAATCATCCCCCAGGAGGGCGCCCAACTGGGCAGGATAGGAATTCGTCCCTCGTTCCTCAATGCCGTCGCCGAAGGTGATGCTGTCCCCGACACATGCAACCCGAATCACGTGATCGTACCGCGCCACCTCCAACGGTTGATCGGTGGAGGCACAGCCCCACATGAGGCTGACCAGTGCAAACGTTCCGACCCATCCCATCCACTTCAATGACTTCATGACATATTCCTCCAGGTTCTATCTCGGGAATTAACCCAAACTGCGTATCCATCCATTCCATCAAAACCGCACTTCGCGTCGAGCCCAGCTCGAGACCGTCCGGAAAGCTCCCGCAGAGGGCGGGGTGGCGTTTTCGAGCTGGTTATAGGGCTGGGGAGAGCCTATGCCCTGACCCAAAACATTTTGGGGTTTTTTTAGATCTACCGATTCCAACTGACCAAGCTTGGTGCAGGGATCACCTCACCCCCCGCAGGCAATCCTCTCCTTCCGAACCTTTGTGCCTTCGCGTCTTCCAATTTTTCCTTTCACCTTCCCCCCTTCCTCCCTGGCTTCCCCGCCCAACGGACTCAAGCTCAGGGTCGGCCCGCAGCCCAAAGGATCGAACGCTCGACCAGTCCGCGAAAGTGCTCGTTCTCAAATGCCGTCGGGCCGTGACCACCCTGTATGACGACCACGCGCGAAGCGCCGTAGCGTGTCGTCCACGCAACCTGCTTGGAGCTCTCTGGATGATCCGTGGTCAGAAGCACATGGACCTCCGGAGAGACATAGACCCCACCGTACACTTCGTCCTCCAGCGAGTAATCCTGCATCGGACTCGTGATCGGATGTTCCTTGTCCGCTATGCGAATGTTCATCATCACATCGTGGTGGAAGGTCGACGGCGGGTAGACCTTGCCGTCAATGACTTCTTCCGCGGTAAGGTACCGGCCGCCGATCATCTGCCGGAACTCGGGCCATTGGGGGTAGGATGCAAGCGCATGATGCATGACGACCCATGGCTTGCCTTCGTGAAAGGTCTCCCGCATCAAGGTCTTATCCTCCTCGGAGATCGAGGAGGGCATGTCGTACGAGACCACCACGTCGTAGGACGAACGATGCTGCGGCGCAAACATCTCACGCGCCTCTGGATGGCTAACTTCCCTCCACCCCAGACTCGCAAACGAATCAAACATCTTGAAAAAGGATGCCCGTTCGAAGTCATGCCCTCCGGTCACGATCAGGACGCGAAGCGGCTCCACCGCTTCGGCCTCCTGCGCGTACCCGGAGGTCGAAAAGAGCATCGTGGCCATCAACCCGAAGACCACCCCAACGAAGCTATGATAGGCCATCCGTTTCATGTTCATTCCCTCCGTTTGACCAACGCGAATCCCCAGCCCTCTACTCCTCGCGCATCGACAACACGACCCTGAAATACCCCCCGGAAAATCCGGCGGGCGGGGTCAGCGATAGCTCCTGCAATCCGGTCTCGGCAACCGGTTCGAGCACCAGCTGGTCCTGCCAGACCGAGCCGGGGGCAAACCCACGAAACTGAACCGCATACGGCCGCCCCGTCACCGCGTAAAAGGCGAGCTCGACCATGCCATCCGAGCCCGGCCGGAACCAGGCGATCTCAAGGCGGCTCTCCGGATCCAGCGGATGGGTACCGGCGAGAAACTCCGCACGGTTCGTGTATCCGTCGCCGTCCGTGTCCACCATGGCGTCCGTCGGATCATCCGGGTCCAGCCCGTACTTCAATTCCCATTCAGTCGGCAGGCCGTCCCTGTCCAAGTCGTACGCCTCAGTGTCCACGAACCAGTCCCGCGACATCACCGCCTGTTCATGGTAGACGCCGGAAAAGTCCTTCCCGCGAACGCTCACCACATACGAGCCGGTGGTCAGATCGGTCAATTCGATTCGCCCACCCTCCAGGAGGTCCTCAATCGGAATCTCCTCACTATACGGCCCGCGATTGACCGCGTACTGGAAGGCGACGATACCGGGCCCCCCAACCTTCAGCGTCGCCGATGTTCTGGAGGTCATCACAGGCGGCTCGCCCGAGATCGTCGGTCCCGCCGGGACCAATGCGCCCATGTCCAGGCCGTTCGGTCCGGTGCCGATCGCAGGGGATCCCGGCAGAAGCTGAAACGCCTCCCGAAGATCACCGCTCCCGTCCGGCCGCGCGAACATCGGGTCGGCTTGGGAATTGCCGTCGCCAGGGAAGAGCAGGCCTTCAATAATCGTGCGGCGGACCTGTAGATACGACTCCGCTGCATCGTAGTTCAAGGTAAATGGATAGCCGTTCAGATCCCAAATGATGTTCCCGTCCAACAACGCCCCACCACCGGGATCGGTGTCGATGTTCGATTCCTGAAAATTGATCGCCGCCCCGGGCTGGCTCGAGCTCGCACCATCCCGGATCCGCACGATCGTGTTGTTCTGAAGCACCGCCGTCGCACCTTCCTTCAGCAGGAGGGCATGGTCACAGTCGAAGATGATGTTGCGGGCGATCATGACGTGCGCCGTGTGACCGTTGCGCTCCCCGGTCGCAATCGCGTTGGAGCTGCTCGAACGCGCGGTGTCCTGATGAATACGCATGAAAATGTTGCCCTCGATCAACGCGTCCGTGCCGTCGAAATCCAGGCCGTCGTCGACGCCGAACGTGAAGACGTTGCCAATGAATCTCGCGATCGGACCGGGAAGTTTGCCGCCCGTGAAATCGACGATGTCACTGTAACCAGTGGTGGGACCGAACCAGTTGCCGACGAAATCGGCATAGCCGTCCTCCGGCATGCCGTCGAAATGGACCAGCTCCTGGGAGCTGATCCCTGGGAAGACGCAATTCCTCACGATCAATGCGGTATCATCCACGGCCAGGAGCTGTTGGTCGGTCTCCGACCAGACGACCGATTCGAGGAAGAGCCGCGCGCCCTCCGCCCGGACATTGCCGGCCTTGTCCGATTGCGCGATGTCGACATAGACCAATCGCTGCTCCAATGTGTTCGGCAGGAAATCGATCCGCCCCCACGACAGGCCGTCGTCCATGCCTGTGAATCGAATCCGCTGCTCCTCGGTCCCCTCCGCCACCAGCCGCCCCCGAATCACGAGGTCACGCCCCGCACCCAACTGAATGACCACCCCCGGCTCGATCGTCAGAGTCGCGCCCGCCTCCACGGTGACCGTCTCCGGCAGGAGATAGGGGCTCTCCGCAAAGACCCATCGCGTGTCCTCAACAATGGAAGTCTCCGGAACCGCCGGCGCCCCCAGCAACAGGTCTGCCTTGAGGGTGAAGTCCGAGCTACCGCTGCTGACGTTCAATCCCATCAACGCGAGGATGCCCTCGCCCGTCGTAAAAAGGTCCTGTGCGGGGCCAAGGTTGATATAGGTCGGAGCAGCTCCTCCGCCGGCGGCGGCCTCGTGATTGCCCTCCGCCAGCTCGCTGTAGGCAGGTTCCGTACCCACAGCTCCGGGGGCGTTTGCGCTCCGGGCGATCTCCACGCCGTTGATCCAGGCGATGAACGCATCGTCATAATCCACCACAAGAAAGACCGGCTCCGTGAGATCCGCATCATCGGGGAGTTCAAAGCCAGCCCGCAGATAGAGCGTCGAGTATTGATCCCGCATATCCGTCAGGACCGTTGCGTCATCACCGTCGCCATAGCCGAAGCCACCCGGGCCGATTCCCCAGGATGCCAGCAGACCCGCCTCTGCGACCGTCATCCAATCGGCTTGGGGCGCGACCGTGCCCTTGTGAAAGCGCCATGGGTCAGAGTGCACGACCAGTGGGACCGGTGCAGCAAGAAGGCCGCCAACCATAAGAAATGCCACCAACAGAATCCAGCAGCAGCAATGCCGACAATCTTTTCGATTCATCATTCAATAGCTCATTTCTTCGAGATGGAGAGGATCGTGTTCACCTTGCCCAAATCCCCTGAAGATGTCCATCGTTCCGTATCTCCAACTGGTCAAGAGGATGTGGTATAGTAGCCTGATTGTGGCCTCTCCCGCCACAGTTGCAGCCGATGAAAAGAAGGCTCAGCCTGCAAATCACGACCAGAGGAGCGCTTGATGCACTATCCGATCACGCTATTGCCCGGCGACGGCATTGGGCCTGAGGTCAGCCAAGCCGCCGTCGCGGTCCTCGAAGCCACCGGCCTCGAATTCAGATGGGATCAACAGGACGCCGGACTGGTCGCAGTGGAGAAGGGGCTACCCACCCTACCCGCACCCGCCCTCGAATCGATTCGAAATAACCGCGTGGCGCTTAAGGCCCCGATCACGACTCCGGTCGGGAAAGGCTTCAGCAGCGTCAATGTCGGCCTGCGCAAGGCGCTCTCCCTCTACGTCAGCCTGCGGCCCGTGCGCTCCTGGCCCGGACTCGAAACCCGGCATCGCGACGTGGACCTGATCGTATTCCGTGAGAACACCGAAGGCCTCTATGCCGGACGCGAACACGAGATCGTTCCCGGCGTGGTCGAGGCACTCAAGATCGTCACCCGGGAGGCGAGCCTGCGGATTGCCCAATACGCCTATGACTATGCACGCTGGACCGGACGCCACAAGGTCACGGTGATTCACAAACGGGCCGTGATGCGGCTGAGCGACGGACTCTTCCTCGATTGTTGCCGAGAAGTAGCCCGAAAATACCCCTTTATCGAAACCGAGGAGATGCCGATCGATCAGGTCGCCATGAATCTGGTCCTCGATCCCACGCGGTTTCAGGTCCTCCTCACCGACAACCTCTTCGGCGATATCCTCAGCGACCTTTGCTCCGGCCTGGTCGGCGGGCTCGGCATCGTCCCCGGTGCCAACATCGGCGATGAATGCGCGGTCTTTGAGGCGGTGCACGGTTCCGCACCCGACATCGCCGGCCGAAACAAGGCCAATCCCGTCGCACTCATCCTCTCCGCCGCACTGATGCTGCACCATGTCGGGGCACATCAGGAGGCGAACAGGATCGAGACCGCCGTTGCGCGCGTGCTCGCGGAAGGCCGGGTCCGAACCGGCGACCTCGGCGGCAAGGCCAGTACGACAGAGATGACGCAAGCTATCATCGACGCACTTCCCAGCCCTGTGGAGACGCTATCATGAAACCGAGGAAGGTGACCCTCATCCCAGGCGATCTCGCCGAACACAACCTCGTGCACCCGATCCTCGACCTCCTGGCGGTGGCGGGTGCGCAAATCGAGTGGGAAACCTTTGGGGCGACTCCGGATCCGGTGGCCGCCGCCCGCGCCGCGCTCTCCCCCGAGTGCCTGCATTCGGTTCGGACAAACGGTGTGGCACTGCGGGGCCCGTTCAGCGATCCCACCGGCGAAGGGCTCAACCCGGCGGTGATGCTCAGGAAAGAACTCGGTCTCTATGCCGGTGTCCGACAGGTACACTCAACCCCCGGAATCCCCTCGCGCTACCAAGATATCGACCTGGTCGTTATCCGCGAGAATACCGAGGACGTCTACGCCGGACTCGAGCACGAAGTCCATCCTGGGGTTGTAGAGTCACTCAAGGTCGTCAGCAAAACGGCCAGCGAGCGGATCTTTCGTTTCGCATTCCGGTATGCGCGCGAACATGGCCGCAGAAAAATCACCATCGTTCACAAGGCCAATATCATGAAACAGGCCGACGGCCTCTTTCTGAGGACCGGTTTGGCGCTCGCCGAGGAATACCCGGACATCGAAACCCAATCGATGATCGTCGACAACACCTCGATGCAGCTGGTACAAAACCCGTACCAGTTCGACATCCTGGTCTGCGGCAACCTCTATGGCGACATCATCGGCGACCTCTGCGCCGGACTTGTGGGTGGGGCCAACGCCCTCTGGGGGGTCGACTACGGGGACGACTGCGCGGTCTTTGCAATGACCCATGACCGGCCCAGTCTCCTGGATCACCCGGATCAGGCCAACCCGTTGCCCATCATCCTACCGGCCATCCAGCTGTTGCAACGCATCGGCCAGGCCGAGCCGGCACAACGCATGCAACACGCAATTCTCACAACGCTCCAGGCAAATCGAAACGCGCTGACCCCCGACCTCGGCGGAACCGCGGGGACTACGGAGATGCTCCGCGCCATCGAAGGCGTCCTGTGAACGAACGCATGAATTCCATGGCATCCAACCTACGGCAGGCGGCCGCACTCCTCCTCGAGTCACGACACTCGATCGCTTTCACCGGCGCAGGCATCTCGATCGAAAGCGGGATTCCCGCATTCCGAGGACCGAACGGGCTCTGGGCTAAGTACTCGCCGACCTTCCTGGATCTCGACCGGTTTCTGCTTCGGCCCAAGGATTGTTGGGAGAAAATTCGGGAGGTCTTCTTCGATTTCATGGGCAAGGCAACCCCCAATCCTGCGCATTGCGCGCTCGCCCAACTCGAAGCACAAGGCCTGCTTCAAGGCGTCATCACCCAGAACATCGACAACCTCCACCAAAGCGCCGGCAGCAAACGCGTCTGGGAATATCACGGCACCACCCGTCGACTCATCTGCCTCGACTGCGAACGCACCATCGACTCCGGGAAGGTCGATCTCAGGGAACTGCCCCCGCGCTGTCCGCACTGCAACGGAATCCTGAAACCCGATTTCGTCTTCTTCGGCGAAGCCATCCCGGAGCATGTGCGCCAGATGTCGCTCCTGCAGGCCGAGCAGGCCGATGTCATCCTGGTCATCGGCACCACCGGCGTCATCATGCCTGCATGTCATATCCCGCATCATGCCAAGAATCACGGTGCCTCCGTGATCGAGATCAATGTCGCACCCTCGAGCTATACCAATTACATCTCGGATGTTTTCCTTCAGGGGCCGGCCGGCGAAGTGCTCCCGGCCCTACTCGAATCCATTCTCCCCAGTGCCCGAAATCAATGACCATCCAGCCCCCCACCCACCCGTCGCCAGAGTCCCCGAAGCCGATACTCCGCGCATTCCTCCCAAGGCTTGCGCTCTTCCTGCTGTTGCTGACCCTGTGCCAGCTCCTGGTCGGGCACCTCGTGCCGTACACCCCCGACGCCGGCAATCCCTCGCTGCTTCAGAATAGCCTGGATCAAGACCGCCCCAGCGTCCTCTTCCTGGGCGACAGCGTCATGCGCTTTGCCGATCGCTCCGACGCATCCGCCGCTGGTATCGCCACTCTCTTTCGCAAGGCCGCCGAGTACAGGGTCGAGCCGATCCTGATCGCACAGGGCGGTATGCACATGGACGCCTTCCGCCACTACGCGAAATTGGCCGCTACACATCCCAACAAGCCCAAGGCCGTTTTTATCGAGATCAACCCCGCCGGCCTGACCGATATCACCCACCCGTTCCTCTATTTCCGCGCCGACTCCATGACCATCTACGGCATGCTCCATCCATGGGCTCGCCCCTTTCTCCATCCCCTGGCCGTCTTCCGGCATCCCATGACCAAGCCCGGGGGTTCCATGCAAGACTATTACCGGACACCGGTGCGATTCCGTAAACAGGTCATCGGTCACCTCCACGAATACGGCTGGAATAACCCCAAATACCGGAAGATCACCACGGCCCACCAGCGCGAGAAGATCCTGACCCGGTATTTCTGTGAGCCGAAGAGCACGAACTTCAAGATCCGCGCCATCGGCGAGATCGCACGGACCCTTCACAGCGCCGACATTCCAGCATTCTTCTACGTGACCCCGGTTGACCTCGAATTCTGCAGCCAATACTGGCCGGGGCTCTTCGCGCATTCCATCCATGAAAAGGTCAATGTCGTCAGTGCCCAACTCGAAGGGACCGATGCACGCTTGATCGATATGAGCTTTGACCTCCCGCACTCCGCCTTTTCCTACGCCGATTACCCCAACGAACATCTCAAGCTCGTGGGCCGCGGACATGTCGCACAGGTCCTGGCCGACGCCTCCAAGGACCTCTTCTAGGTCCAGAGGTCGTCCGAAACCCCATCCGGGGAGCCTCGCGCAGAGGCGCGGTGGCGTTTCCGACCTGGCCGCGGGGGTGGGTTGGGGCAATGCTCTAATCCCTACCTTTGGGGAATTTTTTTGTGACTACTCAGGACCCCGTAGACCCGGAGGCCGGATGACGATTACACG